>CAMYIQ010000282.1 GCA_947258465.1 uncultured Erythrobacter sp. | reverse complement strand
GTCGAACCAGTTGGCGAAGGTGTTGATCGAGAATGAACCCCGTTGGCCCACCGGCCCGGAAAGACCGGCGGTGACATAGTAGCTTTCATCGACGATACCGTCGGCAAGGGCCAGCACCGTGCCCGGCGCCCCGATGAATTTGCGGCGGTCGTAGCCCGCTCCGATACCGGCGGTCATCCGGCCGATCCGCCGGGAATAGCTGGCGGTGACGCCGCGTCCGCGAAACACGGACGATCGCACCGATCCGAGCAGACCGTCGAGACAGCCGCTACCTTCGAGCGTGGTTACGCAGCCGGTGATCTCCCCGGTCACGGGGTCGCGTGTGACGGTGAAATCGGTCGGTAGCTGCGCCAGCGCGTTGTTGAGACGTCCGCCGAAGCCCTGAATGCCATCGTAAACGCCGATTTGCAGATTGCTGCGGCTGCTCGGTCGCCAGCTGAAATTGCCGTAGAAAGTCTCGCTGTCGTAGCGATGCCCGAAATGCGCCTCGAGCCGGGTCCGGCTGCTGGGGGTCCAGACCACGCCGACATCCCAGATCAACCCGCTGGCCTCATAGGCGATGATCCGCGGGCTCGATTCGTCGGTGATGAAACGACCGTCGCTACCGATGACCGGGTCGCCTGCCGCGTCGCGCACGGCATCGCGGCTCGACACTTCGACATCCTCGACGCCAGCCCCCGCCACGATTGCCAGAGTCGGGCTGATCGGGACGGTCACATCGCCGCGGACATAGGCATCACGCACGCGCTGGTCGAGGTTGGAAACGTCCTCCTGATAGTACCCCGCGCCGACGCCAACGCCGACAGGAAGGGGTTGTCCGGGCCGCGTACCCGCGCGCACCGTCGCGCTATGGGTCACGCTTTCGTCGAACAGATCGGCCTGCCTTCCGCCGGCGGTGACGAAATCTGGGCCGTCCACGCGGGTATAGCCGATGCGGTAATTGGCGCTGACATCGACATCGCCCGCCCGGGTTTGCAGATTGGGACCTGCATAGACCGAGTAGGTCTGCGTCGAAAAATCGTCGTCCACCGTGGGATTGATGACCGAGCGCCCCTGGGCATCGACACGGGTGCTGCTGGCCAGCCCCCCGGCCTCGACCGTCAGGACGCGCGGGACGATGGAGGCATACCCCCGCGCGATACCCGTCAGAGTATCCGAATCCGCACCATCCGACTGGTGTGCGAAGTTGCGCTCGTAGCGCAGCGAGATGCTGCCGCCATTGTTGCGCCCGACGATCGCGGCGTCGACGCCAGCGGCAAGCTGCGTGTAGGTGACGACATCGCTGTCCGGCGAGATCTGCCAGCTCGCGATCGAATTCGCCTCGATATAGGGATCGATGCTCGTCCGCTCGCTGGCGAAGGAGGTATCTCCGGCCTCGCTCTCGTCGCTAACCGCACCCTGATAGGATTGCGCGTGCGAGGGCGCGGCGTGGATCAGCGCTGCCACCAGGACGGTTGCGGCCAGATAATGGAACTGTGCAGGGCGGGCCACGGGCTTACTCCCCATATCCGTAATAGCTGCCGAACTTCCGCCCGCTGGGGCTGAAAGTCACATCGTTGAGCAGCAGCTTGATGTCGGGGCAGGCCGAAAGCAGGTCGATCGCATCGTCCAGCGCCGCTCTGCCCGTCATGTCGGCCCGTGCGACCAGCAGAGCCTGTCCGACATGCTTGGCCAGTTCCGCGGCCGGTGTCGCCGCCAAAGCCGGTGGGCTATCGAACACGACGATCCGGTTGCGTGCGCCACGCGTGAGGCTGTTCAGGACGGTCCAGGTCCGCTCGCTGGCGAGATACTCGCTGTCCCGGCCCGTGCGCTCACCCGCCGGAAGAACCCACAGGCCCGGAATATCCGTCCCGACCACGAAATCCTCGATCCGGCTGGCCGGATCGGCAATCACGTCCATGAAACCCTTACCCGCGCCAAGCCCCAGCTTGCTCATAATCGACGGCTTGCCGAAATCGGCATCCACCAGAAGCACTTCCAGATCGCGCTCGCCGGCTAGGGCGATGGCGAGATTGAGCGAACAGAAGGTCTTGCCCTCGTTCGGATGGGGGGAGCAGACCAGCACACGGCGAGCCTGGGGCGTGGCTTCGGTTTTGGCCGATGCCAGCACCTGCCGCTTCACGATGCGGAATTCCTCGAGCAGCGTCGAAGCGCCGCCATCGGGATCGATCAGCCCCTGTTCGCGCAAGAGCGACCGAACGATTTCCCGCTTCGGCCCGGAAAAGGTCACATCCGGCGTTTTCGGCTCGGGAGGCTCTTTAGGCGCCGCGTCCGCAGATGGCGCCGCCGATGCGGCCTCGCCGATCCAGTCCGATGCGCGGCGCCGCGGCGTTTCGCCAGAAGTCGCCGAAACGGCGGATCGCCGCTTCGGCGCGAACTTCTTTGCCTTTTCGCCTTCGAGCTTGTCCGGAACCGATGCCGGCGACAGCTTGTCCAATCCGAACAGGCCGCTGGCGCGTTCGAGGAGCGACCCACGCTTGGCCTTCTTATCGTCTTTATCGGACGGAACGATATTGCTGGGCTTGTTCACTGGCACATTCCCCCTCAGGCCACCGATCCGACCTGGACGATTTCAACGACCAGCAACAGAAAACAAATCCCCGCCAGCCCCCCGACTCCCGCGAGAAACTGCTTCAAACGCAATTTTTCGTGCTGACGCGTGGCTCGCGTCATCGACCGCGAGATCGTTCCGATGACCGGCAGGTCGAGTGTGCGCTCGAGCTTGTCCGCCGTGGTGAAGCTCGAATTGAGCTGTCCCATCACGAATGCCACCCCTGCCCCGGCACCGAACCCGACGATCAGGACGCCCAGCAGCAGCAACGGCCGATTGGGTGCCGCCGGATTGCGCGGTGCGGTCGGCGGGTCGATCACTTCGAATTGGAAAGCGCTGCGTTCGGTTTCCACCTGGCCGCGCAGGCGCATTTCCTCGCGATCTTTCAGCAACTCGTCATACTTGTCTTTGAGCACTTCGTAATCGCGGCTGATACGATTGGCTTCGGCGGCCACGGCCGGCTCGTCGGCCTGGGCTGCGATAAGGGCGGAAATGTCGGATTGAAGCGCGGCCTTGCGCGCCTGCAGCGCCTGGACGTTGGCCTGGCGCTCCGCACGGATCGATTGCAGCGATGTATAGGCCGGATTAGGCGATCCTCCGGCACCGGCCGGCTCGCTTGCCGCCTGATCCCGCAGCGCGGAAATCTGGCGTTGGATCGCCTGAACGTCGGGATGGCTGTCGGTAAGCCCGCGGGCGCGCATGGCCGCCAGTTGGGATTGCGCTTGCATCAGAGCACCGCGCGCACCGCCGCTATTGGCTGTCATGATCGTACGCGGCGTGCTGGCGATCTGGCCGTTGATCGCGGCCAGGGCGCTCTGCGCTGCGGCGATATCGGCGTCGATGCCGCGCATTTCCGTCCGCATGCCTTGCAGTCGACCCGTCACGGTCCCGCTGCCGCCGATCAGGTCGGGGTACTGCGCTTCGAAGGCAAGGCGGCGCTGCTCGTCAGCCTCGAGTTCGCGTTTGCGTTCGTCCAACTGCTCGTCGAGGAAGGCGATGGTATCCGCCACATCGCCGCGATTGCCGGCGATGTTGGATTCGCGGAAGATATCGATCAGGCTCTGAACCACATCGCGCGCAAGAGCCGCGTTTTCGGCGTCGCTCAAACTGGATTTGCCGATCGTCGCGGTAATTTCGAACAGATTGTCCTGCTCGCTCTCCACTACGATAGTCTCGGTCAGGTCCTGCACCGCGCTTTGCATTTCGGCGTCGGTCGCCACCTTGTCGCCCAGCTTGGTGTCGCGCACCACGCGTTCGAGATTGACAGCGCTGATCAGCGTCTGCCGAACCTTGGTGATCGCCTGTTTGCCATCGCCCGAAATATCGAGCTGTTCGGACAACACGTCCTCCAGCTCGACATAGATCCTCGCGCGGCTTTCGTAGCTGTTGGGAATGAAAGCGACCGCAAGCCAGCCAAGAATGCAAACGGCCCAGGCCACGGCAAGCGCAACCCAGCGCCGGTTCCATACCGTATGCAGCGCGCTGCGAATCTCGTCCAAGACTTCCTGCATGCCCCCGCGATCCCGTTAGAACGTGCTTTCCGGGATGATGATAACATCGCCCGGCTGGAGAAGCACATTTGCCTTGCTGTCACCGCGTTTCAGCAGGTCGGTCAGGCGCAGCGCGTATTCCCGCTGGCGGCCAAGCTGCTTGTCGAACCGGATGAGCTTGGCGCGGTTGCCCGCGGCGAATTCCGAGAGGCCGCCGACCGCGATCATCGCGTCGAGGACTGTCATGTTCGCGCGATATGGCAGCGATGCAGGCTGGGCCGTCGCGCCCACGATACGGACTTGCTGACTGAACGTGCCGGCAAATTCGTTGACGATGACCGAAACCAGCGGATCCTCGATATACTGGCTGAGCTGGAGGCGGATATCCTCTTCGAGCATCGACGGCGTTTTGCCGACGGCGGGCATATCCTTGACCAGCGGGATCGTGATCCGGCCATCGGGCCGGACCTGAATCTTTTCCGCGCCCAGTTCGGGGTTGCGCCAGACATGGATCGTCAATTCATCGAGCGGGCCGATGACATATTCCTCGCCCGGGCCTTCCTGCATCGCCACGAAGGTCGCCGGGGGAAGCTCAGTACCGCCCCCGCTCGCGCAACCGCCAAGCACAAGCGTGGAAGCGGCGCCTCCGGCGAGAAGCATGGCAGTTCGAGTGAAGCGCATCGATCGTTTCCCTGGCATGGTCGGGGGTGTGCGGCACGCGGAATGCGCCCGCTATTCCCGAGGTTTGGAACGACTATTGCCCGGAAAAGGTGAACATACCGTTAGTCATACCGCGCCAAACCCGCGGAAATCCCGGATTTGGCGGGTCTTACCACGGGCGGTTCAGACAAGCATTTCGATTGCCGGACCCTGTCCCAAAAAGGCACTCGGCGAGGCGCTCGCACCATATGCGCCGGCGCAGAACACCGCGACGATGTCGCCTACCGCCGCGCGGGGCAGATGCGCCTTGTCGGCGAGCCGGTCGAGCGGCGTGCACAGGCAGCCGACAACATTGACGATCTCGTCCGGCTTGGCATCGAAGCGGCTGGCGATGGCAACGGGATAGTTGCGCCGCACCACGGTTCCGAAATTCCCCGACGCAGCGAGCTGATGATGCAGCCCACCATCGGTAACCAGGTAGGTCTCGCCGTAGCTGTCCTTGCGATCGACGATGCGCGTCAGGTAAACTCCCGCCTCGCCAACGAGATAGCGGCCCAGTTCGATAAAGAGGTCCGCTTCCGAAAGGGTTTCGGGCAAGGTCTCGAAGCGATCCTCGAGTGCGGCGCCCACCGCTCCGATATCGAGCGGCTCGTCGCCCGGAAAATAGGGAATGCCGAAGCCCCCGCCCATATTGAGCTTGGGCAGGATCACGCCCGCCTCGCGCGCCAGACGGTCGGCGCAATCGAGCACCTTCGCTTGCATGTCGATGACCGCTTCGACCGAGAGCGCCTGGCTGCCGGTGAAGATATGCAGCCCGCGAAAATCGCAACCGGCGGCAGCGATGGATCGGATGAGTGCCGGAACACGCTCCGCATCGATCCCGAAAGGCTTGGCCCCCCCGCCCATCTTCATGCCCGACCCCTTGAGCTCGAAATCGGGATTGACGCGAATGGCCAATCGCGGGGTCTCCCCAAGCCGCTCTGCAATCGCCAGCGCGCGTTCTGCCTCGTTCTCGCTTTCGAGATTGAGTGTGACCCCGGCGGCAATAGCGGCCTCGAGTTCTTCGTCGCGCTTGCCAGGCCCGGCGAAACTCACCCGCGACAGATCGAACCCGGTCGCCCGCACCATCTCCAATTCTCCCCCCGAGGCGATGTCGAGTCCGTCGGCGAGGTTGGAAACATACTCAAGAAGCGGCGAGAAGCTGTCGGCCTTGATCGCATAATTGATCTTTAAGCGATCCGGCATGGCGGCGCGCAATTCGGCAAAGCGCTGCGCGATCCGCTCGCGCGAATAGACGAATAGCGGCGTGCGCCCGGCTGCCGCTACGAGCTCGCTCACAGGCCTATCGCCAATGGCCAGCTCTCCGTCGATCGCCTCGAAACCGGCGGGAATGGGACCGAGCGGCTTCATGCGCCGATCTCCGCCGCAATCGCGGTGCGATCGATCTTGCCATTGGGATTGAGCGGCAGCGCATCGCGCCAGTGGATCACATGCGGTTGCATGAAATTAGGAAGCTCCTTCTGCAGCGCCTTGGGCAACGCCGTTTCGTGTTCGGCGGCGTCGCTCGCCGGACGCACCACAAGATGGATGGCATGGCCGAGCCGCTCATCCTCGACGCCGAGCGCGACCGCTTCCGCAACCAGTCCGGTGCCCAGCGCCGCGCTTTCGAGCTCTTGCGGACTGATGCGATTGCCCGAGCTCTTGATCATCGCATCGCGTCTGCCGACGAAGTGGAGCAGGCCATCCGCATCGCGCGTTACGCGGTCGCCCGACCAGACGGCAGTACCGCCATATTCGGACATGTCGGGCGCGGGCTTGAACCGCTCGCGCGTGCGCTTTTCGTCCTGCCAATAGCCATGCGCCACCAGCGGCCCGCAATGCACCAGCTCGCCTTCCTGGCCGGGTTCGGCCAGCGATCCGTCATCGGCGATCACAAGGATCTCGGCGAAGGGAATGGCCCGGCCCATCGATGTCGGATGCGTGTCGACAAGCGCCGGATCGAGATAGGTCGAGCGGAATGCCTCGGTCAGACCATACATCGGAAAAATGCGTGTTTTCGGGAAGATGGACTGCATATCACGCACGAGTTGCAACGTCAGCGCGCCGCCCGAATTGGTTAGTCGGCGCATCGAGGATACCGCCTCCGCAGGCCATTCCAGATCGGTGAGCTGCGCCCAGAGCGGCGGCACTGCGGCCAGCGTGGTCACGCCATGCTTGGCGCAGGCCTTGGCGACATCGCGCGGGAAGAGATAGTCGAGCGGCACCACGCAGCCGCCTGCATACCAGGTCGAAAGCAACTGGCTCTGGCCGTAATCGAAGCTCAGCGGCAGCACGGCCAGCGTCACATCGTCGCTGTCCATGCCGAGATAATGCGCCACGCTGACCGCGCCCAGCCACATATTCGCGTGGCTCAGCATCACGCCCTTAGGCTTGCCGGTCGAGCCGCTGGTATAGAGGATCGCGGCGAGCTCCTCCGGATCGTGGCCGGAGGGGGCAAGTGTGGCATTTGCGGTTTCGGCCAGTCTGGAAACCTCGGCCTCGTCGAGTGTCACGCAGCGCGGCGGCACATCCCCGTCCTCCAGCGAGCCGAGGCGCGCCTTGGTCCCCATCAGCAGCGCTGCGCCGCTATCGGACAGGATATGCGCCACTTGCGCGCGTTTGAGCAAGGGGTTGATCGGAACATGAACCAGCCCGGCCCGCGCCGCGGCAAGCGGAAGCAGGCAGGTCAGTTCGCCCTTGGCGGCCCAGCTTGCGACCCTGTCTCCCTTGTCGAGCCTGCTCGCCAGCCATCCCGCCAGCCTGGCGACACCATTCCTCAACTCCTCGTAGCTAAGCATGCGGTCGCGCAGCGCCAATGCAGGCGCCTGTGCACTCCCGCGCTCGATCAGTTGATCGAGCGGATAGGGCGTGGGATCAGGCATTAACGCTCCTTAGCGAAGGAAATCCGTTGGACATTGCGGTCAGCTATCACGAGACGGTTACCAAACTGCAAGGGCTCGATCTGCCCGGCAAGGGGCCTTTCGACAGGCTGGGTTGGTTCGCTCTGCTCGACAACCCGCTTTTCGTTCAGGCGGAACGTGGTGGCGAACAGGTGATCCTGCCATTGCAGGTCGGGCCGTCGGGCCTGTCCAGCCTGACCAACTGGTTCTCGTTCACCTGGCGGCCTCTCGGCAGCTCCGACTGTCTGCTTCGGGCGATCGCGAGGGATTTGCGCCGCCGGGCGTATCTCCTCGATCTGGCGCCCATCCCCGAAGAAGATGGCAGCGCCTCGCGACTGGAAACCGCCTTCCGCAAGGCTGGCTGGCTGGTCTTTCGTCAGCAATGCGATGAAAACCACGTCCTCCGCGTCGACGGGCGTAGTTTTGCCGAATACTGGGCGATGCGCCCTGGCAAAATGCGCACTACGCTCAAGCGCAAGGCCAAGAAGGTCGAGGTCGAAATCCTCGACCGCTTCGACGAGGCCGCCTGGGCCGATTATCAGGCCGTCTATGCGGAAAGCTGGAAGCCCGATGAAGAACGCGCCGACATTCTGGAAGGCTTTGCGCGCACCGAAGGGGAAGCGGGGCGTATCCGGCTGGGGATCGCCCGCGCGCCTGGCGGAAACCCGGTTGCGGCGCAGTTCTGGACGGTCGAAAACGGCACCGCCTATATCCACAAGCTCGCCCATATCGAGGCGGCGAAACCGCTTTCGGCGGGCACGACCCTAAGCGCGGCCCTGTTCGAGCGCGTGATCGATACCGACCGGGTCGAACTGGTCGACTTCGGGACTGGAGCCGATCCTTACAAGCGCGACTGGATGGAACTGAACCGACCGCGTTATCGCCTGACATGCCTCGACTGGCGCCAACTTGCCGCATGGCCCGCCATAGGACGGGCGCTGATCCGCCACCTTGCACCGCACAATAGGCCCAGCTAAGGGCGTCGCCTCAAGGAATAGGGGAAGTTCGAGCAATGACCGCCGATACTGCCAGCGCCGCGAAGACCGGGCCGAGCCGCAGCGAAATCGACCAGACGCTGCGCGCGATCCTGCGCGATGTGCTGGGCCTCGACCAGGCGCAGGTCGATGGCTTCGATGGCGAGACCGGGCTTTTCGGCCATCTGCCCGAACTCGATTCCATGGCCGTTGCCGGGCTGCTGACCGAGATCGAGGACCGCCTCGATATCGTCATCGAGGATGAGGACGTCGACGGCGAAATGCTCGAGACCTATGGCGGTCTGCTAGCCTTCACCGAAGCCAAGGTCGTCGAAGGCTGACCTCGACAATGTACGTTTCATGGCCTTGCCCGCTGCCGGATGGCAGCACGGGTGAGGAAATGGCGCTTCGCTTCGACGAGGATCGCTCCCGGCGCCTGCTGATGATCCCGCCATTGTTCGATGAAGCCAACAAGTTCCGCCATCAACTAGTTGAAATCATGCGGCGGTTCGATGCAAACGGCGTCGACTGCTTTCTGCCCGACCTGCCGGGCTGCAATGAAAGCACCGCCCCGCTCGCGGACCAGTCCATTGCCGGTTGGCGGGCCGCCGCCATCGCGGCCGCGGCGTATTTCGGGGCGACACACGTCTTCGCCGTGCGATCGGGCGGATGGCTGGTGCCCGATACCTTGCCGGGCTGGATCTACGCCCTGGTCAAACCCCGGCAGGTCTTGCGTGGGATGCTGCGGGCGCGCAGCCTCGCGGCGCGTGAAGCCGGTGTCGATGAAAGCTCTGAAAATCTGCTTGCCTGCGGACGGCAGGAAGGCCTCACTCTCGCGGGCTGGGACCTCGGCGCCACCTTGATCCGCGAGCTGGACGAAGGCGAATTCGTCCCGCCCGCGAACGCGGTAACGATCGAACAGGGCAAGGTCGGTGGCAAACCGCTGTGGCTGCGCGCGGAAAACGATCACGACCCCGCCCAGGCCGATGCGCTGGTGGGCATCATCCTTGCCAGACTGGCCGGCTGATGGCGCGGTTGCATCTGACTTTCGAATGCCAGGGCGCACGCTGCGGGGCGACGCTCGACAATGCGCCCGGCACTACCGGCCTGCTGGTGGTCAGCGGCGGCAATGAAATCCGCGCCGGGGCCTTTAACGGGCAGGCCCATCTCGCAGCGCAAATCGCGGCGGCGGGCTTTCCCGTGTTCCGCTTCGATCGCCGAGGAATCGGAGACAGCGAGGGAGAAAATCGGGGTTTTCGCAAATCGCGCCAAGATATCGCCGCAGCGCTGCTGGCCTTCCGGGCTCTGGCCCCCCAGGTGCAACGTGTGGTCGGGTTCGGGAATTGCGATGCTGCCAGCGCCCTTATGTTGGCCGGCGGTACGGGCTGCGAAGGACTGGTCCTGAGCAATCCGTGGACCATCGAAGACAGCGAGGGCGATGCGCCCCCGCCCTCGGCAGTGCGGTCCCGCTATGCCGAAAAGCTCAAAAACCCGCGCGAAGTGCTGCGCCTGATTACGGGAAAGGTCGATTTGCGGAAGCTGGCGCGAGGCCTGCTGCAGGCATCGAAGGCGAAATCCGCGCCTTCATCACTCGCGCAGGAAATGCGTCAGGGCCTTGCCGAATACGCCGGACCCGTTCGGATCCTGCTCGCCGAGGGCGATCGCACCGCGCAGGTTTTCGGGGAAAGGTGGGACCCCGCCGATAGCCGTATCGAGCGCTGTGCGGGCGCAGATCACGCCTATTCCCAGCCAGAAGCGCGCGCATGGCTGCGCACCAGACTGCTCGAATCCCTCCGCACCTAGCGGGCGAAATAGCTGGTCAGCTCGACATGGGTCGACCAGCGGAATTGCCCGACCGGACGCAGCGCCTGCAATCGAAACCCCGCCTCGACCAACTGTTTCGCGTCGCGCGCCCAACTGGCGGGATTGCAGCTTACATAAGCGACCCGCGTCGCCGTGCTGGCGGCGATCTGCGCCACCTGGTCGCGGGCACCGGCGCGCGGCGGGTCGAGCAGGATGGCGCCGAAGCGGCTCGCTTCTTCCGGTTGCAGCGGGTTGCGGAACAGATCGCGGTGAAGCGTCAGCACAGGCGCCTGGCGGGCATTGGCCGCAGCCTTGCAGGCAAGATGCGCGTCGCGCGCCGCCTCGACGGCAAGCACCTTGCGCGGTCCGGCTAGCGCGAAGGCGAAGGTCCCGAGGCCTGAGAACAGGTCCGCCACGGTAGATGCGCCTTGCAGAAAATCCACGGCATCCGCGACAAGAACGCTTTCGCCATCATGCGTTGGCTGGAGGAAGCTACCATGCGGGAAAGGCACCGCGAAGCCGCTCAAGCTGACCGTCAGGGGTTCGGGCTCCCACACCGTTTCGGGTCCGTAGCCGCGATCGAGCGATAACCGCGCGAGCGTATGATCGCGCGCGAAATCGAGCATCGCCTCGGTTGCCGCAAGCCCGTCCGCCGATATGCCTTAGACGGTACAATCGACCCCCTGATCGGCCAGCGTCAGTTCGATATCGACAGCCTGCCGTTCGCCATGCGTGGCCACCAACTTGCGCAGAGGCTCCACCAGAGCAAACAGCTCGAGCACGAGGATATGGCATTCGCGCATGTCGACGATGCGGTGCGAGCCGCCTTCGCGAAAGCCCAGCACCGCGCCTTTCGCGGTACGGAGGGCATGGAGCGTCGCACGGCGGCGCGAATTGGGCGGCGAGAGATGCGTGGGCAGCACCTCGCCCACCGCCACATCCTGCGCTTCCGCCGCATGGACGACACGGTCGGTCACGAACTGCCGCAACGCGGCGGCGTCGGCATGCTGAAGCTGGCAGCCCCCGCATTCGGGAAAGTGTCGGCACGGCGGGGTGACATGATGCGGTCCCGGCGTCAGCGTGCCATCGGCAGCGACCGCATCGCCGGGCACGCCATGCGCAACATGCCGGCCGGAAGGCGTCACGCCATCGCCGCGTGCGGCAATTCGCTGAACGATCTCGGTCTCGCTCACAGGAATGCCGCCATGGCCGGTTTGACCGCACGGGCGAGGTCGCCGGCCGAAAAAGCGGGCCATGCCAATCGCGCGGCTTCGTGATGCAACCACACGGCCTCCTCGCAGGCGCGCCCCGGATTGCCATGGGCCGCGAGACGCGAGGCCGCGATCCCGGCGAGTACGTCGCCCGTACCGGCGACCGACAGCCAGCTCGATCCGCGCGGGAAAAACGACGTCATGACGTCACTTTGCAGGATCGTGTCGGGTCCCTTGGCCAGCACGGTCAGGCCCGTCGCCTCGCGTAGAGCGTGCGTGCGATCGAGCTTCCCCTCTGCGCCGATGCCGAAGGTTGCGCATAGCTGGGCGAGCTCGCCTTTATGCGGGGTGATGCACAGTTTTGCGGGGTCGGCGCTGTCGAGCATCGTCCGGTCGAGCAGATGCAGCGCATCGGCGTCGAGGACAGTGGGCACCTTTCGCGCCAGTACGCGCTCCAGCCGCTCGCGCGCGGAATCGTCGCGGCCAAGGCCCGGACCGACGAGGAAAGCGGAAATGCGATCGTCGGCGATCCGTCCGGCGAAGTCGCCTTGTTCGATCACCAGTTCGGCAGGCGCATCGGGATGCGAGTGCTCGCTGAGCAGTTTGACGTATCCCGCCCCGGCGCGCATCGCCGCTTCCGCCGCCAACAGCGGGGCACCGGGCATGGCACCCGCGATAATGGCCAGCAGCCCCCGGCGGTATTTGTGCGCATCCTGCGAAGGTGCGGTCAAATGCGGCCGCGCGGAGAAATCCGCAGACATATCCGCAAGTTCGAGGCCGATTCGGACAAGCCGTCTGGCCCCCATCGATCCCATGGCGGGCATAAGGAAATGCGCCCGTTTCCACGCGCCGAGGGCCAGCGTCAGCTCGTATTGCGGCAGCGGCCCCAACACTTTGCCGCTATCGCTATGCACCGCGCTCGGCACGTCGATTGCTATCTTATAACAATTACTTGCGGCGAGTTTTTCAAGCAATTCGGCAAATACCCCGCCGACTTCGCGATCGAGGCCGTAGCCGAACAGACAGTCGACGATGACAGGGTTCCGCAGCGAACTAATGGTCGCGACTTCGCCCGAAAACTGTGCCCGCGCATGTTGCGCAGTCTCGCTTTTCGGGCCCACCGGCGCGACAACCTCGATGTCATACCCCTTCCGGTGGAGGGCCTGGGCGATCACATAGCCGTCGCCGCCATTGTTGCCTGGACCGCACAGCACCGTGACGGGCCTGCCCGCCGCAACCCGCATTACCCACTGCGCCGCGCCCGCGCCGGCGCGCTGCATCAGCTCCCATTCGCTGGTTCCGCCGGCCATGGCCGCCTGTTCGGCAGCGCGCATCTGATCGACGGTGAGGACCGCGTCATTCATCGCCGGGCGCTTCCCAGCGATAGCGATCGGTGCCGATGATCAGCGTGACCGTGGCGCCTTCGCGTGCGCTTTCGGCTTCCTGAGACCCGTCGAACTCAGCCAGACCGGCAGGCGTATCGGCGGGGGCGAGCTTGCGGAAACCGCCATCGGGGTGCCGCATCACGAAATAGGTTTCGCCCCCATCGCCGATTTCGACCAGGCGACACTCGCTGGCGAAATCGCTCGCGCCCCGCAGCGCACAGCTAACGGGCGTGCCACCCTCCGATGCGATATCGGGTGCGCCCCCGCATGCGGACAGGACAGTCAGGGCCAGAAGAGGCGCCGGGAGGAAACGTTGCGCAATCACCATCCCACGGCGCTGCCATGCGCGGCGCGCGGGGGCAAGCCTCAGCGGCGTTTGACCTGCGATACGTCGCGGATTGCGCCGCGCGCGGCCGAGGTGGTCATTGCGGCATAGGCTTCGAGCGCAGGCGACACACGGCGTTCGCGCGGGGCTGCCGGGGCAAAGCCCTTCGCCTCCTGCGCCGCGCGCCGTTCGGCAAGCACGTCATCCGATACGGCCAGATGGATCGTGCGCTCGGGAATCGAAATCTCGATCCTGTCGCCTTCCTCGACCAGAGCGATCGCGCCGCCTTGCGCCGCCTCGGGCGAGACGTGCCCGATCGAGAGGCCCGAGGTGCCGCCCGAAAACCGCCCGTCGGTGAGCAATGCGCAAGCCGCCCCCAGCCCCTTCGATTTGAGATAGCTGGTCGGATAGAGCATTTCCTGCATGCCCGGCCCGCCGCGCGGACCTTCGTAACGGATCACCACGACGTCGCCCTCGACAACTTGGCCGGCAAGGATCGCGGTCACCGCATCGTCCTGGCTCTCATAGACCCTGGCGGGACCGGAGAAAGTGAGGATGCTCTCGTCAACCCCGGCGGTCTTCACGATGCAGCCATCGCGTGCGATGTTGCCGTAGAGCACTGCAAGCCCGCCATCCTGGCTGAACGCGTGCTCGGCGCTGCGGATCACACCGTTTTCGCGGTCGATGTCGAGGCTTTCCCACCGGGCAGACTGGCTGAAGGCGGTCTGCGTCGGCACTCCGCCCGGCGCGGCGGAATAGAATTCGCGCACCTTGCTGTTCTGCGTGCGCCCGATATCCCAATCGTCGAGCGCGTCGCCCATCGTCGGGCTGTGCACGGTGGGCAGCGCAGTGTGCAGAAGGCCCGCCTTCTCCAGCTCGCCGAGGATGGCCATGATTCCGCCCGCCCGGTGGACGTCTTCCATATGGACGTCGTTCTTGGCCGGGGCGACCTTGGACAAGCATGGCACCTTGCGCGAAAGCCGGTCGATATCCTGCATGGTGAAATCGAGCCCCGCCTCATGCGCTGCGGCGAGCAGATGGAGCACGGTGTTGGTGGAACCGCCCATGGCGATATCGAGGCTCATCGCATTTTCGAACGCCTCGAAGCTGGCGATCGTGCGGGGAAGGACGCTTTCGTCGTCCTCCTCGTAATAGCGTTTGGCCAGCGTCACTACGAGCCGCCCGGCGCGTTCGAACAGGCTCTTGCGGTCGGCATGCGTTGCCAGCGTCGAGCCATTGCCCGGCAGCGACAGGCCCAGCGCCTCGGTCAGGCAGTTCATCGAATTGGCAGTGAACATACCGCTGCACGAGCCGCAGGTCGGGCAGGCATTCTGCTCGATCGCGAGCACGTCTTCGTCGCTATAAGCCTCGTCCCCCGCAGCGACCATGGCATCGACGAGGTCGAGCGCGACCTCCTTGCCCTTCACCACGACCTTGCCCGCTTCCATCGGCCCGCCCGAAACGAACACCACGGGCACATTCAGCCGCATCGCCGCCATCAGCATGCCCGGCGTGATCTTGTCGCAATTGGAAATGCACACCATCGCATCGGCGCAGTGGGCGTTGACCATATATTCGACGCTGTCGGCGATGAGGTCGCGGCTGGGGAGCGAATAGAGCATCCCATCATGCCCCATCGCGATCCCGTCATCGACCGCGATCGTGTTGAATTCCTTGGCCACCCCGCCCGCCGCCTCGATCTCGCGCGCGACGAGCTGGCCGAGATCTTTCAGATGAACGTGGCCGGGCACGAATTGGGTGAAGCTGTTGACCACCGCGATGATCGGCTTGCCGAAATCGCCATCCTTCATCCCTGTCGCGCGCCACAATCCGCGCGCGCCAGCCATATTGCGGCCATGAGTGGTGGTGCGGGAACGATAGGCAGGCATGTCAGGTCTCTCTTGGCTTTCGCCAAGCTTAGCAGAGAGACGCTGCCAAGCTAACGGAAGTTTGCTGCCAGCCGGGCCAAGCCTGGCTTTACACCTCGAGCGCGACGCGGCCCATCACATCGGCAAGCATCACGGCCCAGCGCGACTGGCCCGCCTCGGTCTCGATCTGGTCCTGCCGGATCTCCACGGTGCAATAGGGAATGCCGTGGGCTTCCGCATGGCGGTCCATCGTCGCGTTCAATTGCTTGCCCGAATAGGGTTGGTTGTCGCCGACCATCAGGCCCTGTTCGCCGAACAGCCGGATCGCATGGCGCGCGGCGGTATCGTCCCGGTTATAGAGCAGCGCGACTTCCCACGGGCGTTGCTCGTCGCTGGTATCGAGCGCCGGGGTGAAACTGTGCAGAGCAACCAGCATCTTGGGCTTCGCCGCTGCGATCAGCTTGGCCAGCGCATCGTGATAGGGCCGGTGATAGCGTTCGAGACGGGCCTCGACATCGGCGCCGATATTGCCCGGGATCAGCTTGCCATCGCTCTCGGTCGGGACCACGGCGGGCTCGTCCTCGCGCCGGTGAAAGTCGCACACCAGCCGACTGACGCAGGCGATATGGGCAGGCATATCATGCCGCCGCGCCAGCCGCTCGGCGATGCCCTCCACGCCGATATCGAGCGCGATATGCTGGTCCATCAGCCTGCTGTCGATGCCAAGTTCGATGCCCTCGGGCACGAAGTTCGAAGCGTGGTCCGCTATGCACAGCAGCCCTCCCGGACGCAGGTCTTCGGTGCCGACCTGGCGATAGGGAAGGTTGTCGATCATCATCGCAGGAACCCTTTCATCTGCCACCATCCAGGATGGCGCTCTGCTATTTGCTGGGCAGCCACGTCGCGAATGGACGCGCTGTCGTAGAGCGCGAAACACGTCGCCCCCGAACCGGACATACGGACGAGAAAAGGCGATGTTCCGCGCAAGGTGGCAAGAACGCCCGCGATCTGGGGGCAGAGGGAAATGGCGGGCGCTTCGAGATCGTTGCGTCCTTCGAGCGCGATGGCCCGGGCATCGCCCTGCGGCAAAGCGCCGCGGTCCACCCCGTCCCAGTGCTTGAACACCGGCCCGGTGGAGAGCGGAACGCGCGGATTGACGAGCAGGACGGGCGTGCCCGCGAGGCTATCGTCGGCGGGTGCGAGTTCGGTTCCCGTGCCGCGCCCGATACAGGTGCGGCTTTCGACGCAGGCGGGAACATCCGCGCCGAGCGCGGTGGCCCGCTCGTGCCAGTCCTCGGGCAGGCCGTGGCGATCCTTGACGATGCGGAACACCGCCCCCGCATCGGCCGAGCCCCCGCCCAGCCCCGCCGCGACGGGAAGGTTCTTTTCCAGCGTGACCGCGAGGCCATCGGCGCGCGGCAGCTTGCCCAGCGCCTTGGCGACGAGATTGTCGAACGGATCGTCCAGCCCACCGGCGAATTCGCCGACCACGCGCACGGAATCCTGCGCGTCGTGCGCCGCTGTCAGCACATCGCCCGCGTCGACAAACGCGAACAGCGTCTCAAGCTCGTGATAGCCATCCCCGCGCCGCTTGCGGACATGCAGCGCGAGGTTGATCTTGGCATAAGCGATTTCGCGCATCGTAAGCCCGCACTCGTCTCTTAAATTCGTCATCCCAGCGAAAGCTGGGATCGCTGCCTTTCAGGCCAGACGCCCGAACAAGTCATTCCATTCCGGGTTAGAGCGTTCAATAAGTTCGATCTTCCATGCCCGTTTCCAGGCCTTCATGGCCTTTTCACGCGCAATCGCATCGGAGATATCATCGTACTCTTCGACGTGAATTAGTCTCGTCAGTCCATAGCGCCGACAGAAAGCCGACCCCTTACCTCGCCGGTGTTGATCAATACGCTGACCCAGATCGGCTGTTACTCCGATATACAGCACTCCATCCGGCCTGTTCGACATTATGTACACCCAGCCGCCCAATCATCGACCTTCCGATATTTGCGGACGATCCCAGCTTTCACTGGGATGACGGGAATTTGGAAGAACCCGCGTAATGACGCTACATATTCGGATAGTTCGGCCCGCCGCCGCCTTCGGGGGTGGTCCATTCGATGTTCTGGTTCGGATCCTTGATGTCGCAGGTCTTGCAGTGGACGCAGTTTTGCGCGTTGATCTGGAACTTGGGCTCGCCCGTATCCTCGTCGGTCAGCCATTCGTAGACGCCTGCCGGACAATAACGGTTCGACGGCCCGGCAAAGACGCCAAGCTCGCTCGCCTTCTGCAGCTCCATGTCCTGCACCTTGAGGTGGACGGGCTGGTCTTCGGCATGATTGGTATAGCTGAAGCTGACATTGGTCAGCTTGTCGAAGCTCAGCTTCCCGTCGGGCTTGGGGTAGGCGATTGGTTGGTGCAGATCGGCGCGCTGCAATGCTTCGTGGTCGCGGTGGTGCTTCATCGTGATCGGCAGGCCGATCTTCAGCGTCCGCATCCACATGTCGATGCCTGCCAGCACGGTGCCCAGATCCTCGCCCCATTTGGCGACGGCGGGCTGCGCATTCTTCACCTTCTTGAGCTCGGTCGCGATCCAGCTATCGCGCACGGCCGCATCGTAATCCATCAGTTCGCTGTGTTCGCTGCCCGCAGCAATCGCATTGGCGATGCTTTCGGCCGCCAGCATCCCGCTCTTCATCGCGGTGTGGCTGCCCTTGATCCGCGGCACGTTGACGAAGCCCGCCGCGCAGCCGATCAGCGCGCCGCCGGGGAAGGCCAGCTTGGGCACGGACTGCCAGCCGCCTTCATTGATGACGCGCGCGCCATAGGCCACGCGCTTGCCGCCTTCGAGGATCGCGGCGATCGCCGGGTGGTGCTTCCAGCGCTGGAATTCCTGATAGGGCGAGACGTAAGGGTTGGCGTAATCGAGCGCGGTCACGAAACCCAATGCGACCTGGCCGTTCGCCTGGTGATAGAGAAAACCCCCGCCCCAGGTACCGCTTTCGCTGAGCGGCCAACCTTGCGTATGGATGACGCGGCCCGGCTCGTGCTTGTCGGGCTCGATATCCCACAATTCCTTGATGCCCAGGCCATAGACCTGCGACTCGCAATCCGCCTCGAGGTCGTATTTCGCCTTCATCTTCTTGGTCAGATTGCCGCGCGCGCCCTCGGCGAAGAGCGTGTATTTCGCGTGGATTTCCATCCCCGGCTGATAATCGCCCTTCTGCGAACCATCCTCGGCGATGCCCATATCCTGCGTTACGACACCGGTCACGGCGCCCGCATCGTCGAACAGCACTTCCGCAGCGGGAAAGCCGGGGAAGACCATGACGCCCAGCCCTTCGGCCTGTTCGCCCAGCCAGCGCGCGAGATTGCCCAGCGAGCCGGTGTAGTTGCCGTCATTGCTCATAAAGGGCGGCAGAAGGAATTCGGGGAAGTCCGAATGCCCGGCCTCGGTCAGTATCCAGTGGTGGTTTTCGGTCACCGGCGTTTCCGCCATCGGACAGTCCATGGTCCGCCAGTCGGGCAACAATTCGTCGAGCGCCTTGGGATCGACCACCGCGCCGGAGAGAATATGCGCGCCGATCTCGCTGCCCTTTTCGAGCACGACGACCTCGAGGTCTTCGTTGATCTGCTTCAGCCGGATGGCCGCTGCCAGGCCGGCCACGCCCCCGCCAATGATGACGACGTCGCAAGGCATCGATTCGCGTTCGCTCATGTCTCTCTCTTTTCGTCGCGTAACTGTTGCGAATGCCTTGATTGGTGGCGCTATAGAGGTCAAGACCCGGAACCGAGGAATGATGCACGCCGATCCCCCGCAAACGCGCGATTTCACAGCGCTCGAAAGCCTCGAGGCAGCCTTCGAATGGTGGCGCGAAGCCGGGGTGGACGCCGATTTTTCGGACGAAGCCGGCGGCTGGCTGGCCGAGCCCGAGCCCGAGAATGCCGTAGCGGCCCCGCCGCCGCCTGCCCCGCCCCCTATCCAGCGCAAGACACCGCTTCAGCGCGCGCTCGATCCTGCCAAAGGCGCGGCTGGCGGCATCGATCGCGCAAGTTTGCCTCCGAGCCTCGAAAAATTTCGCGAGTGGTGGATGAGCGAACCTTCGCTTGCCTCCGGAGCGCTCGACCGCCGCGTACCGCCTCGCGGCGTCGCGGGCGCGAAACTGATGCTGCTTTTGCCGCAGCCCTTCGACGACGATGCACAGGGCCTGCTGACCGGCGGCGCGGGCGGGTTTGCCGGAGCCATGCTTGCGGCGATGGGTATCGCGGTACACGAAGCCTATTTCGCAAGCGCGCTGCCCGCACCGATGGCGATGCCCGATTGGCGGGAATTGGCGACGACCGGCCTCGGCGAGGTTGCTAGGACGCATATCGCGCTCGCCGCGCCGCAGCGTGTGGTGCTTTTCGGGCGCGCGCAACTGGCTCTCTTCGACATTCCGCCCGAAGCTGCGCGCGATCCGCTTTCCCTCGAATGCGGCGACAGGTCCGTCGCGCTGCTTGCCGCACCCGATCTGCGCAACCTCGCCCGCTCGGCTGCGCGGCGTGAACATTTCTGGAACCGATGGCTGGACTGGACCCGATGACTCTTCGAACACTCGCCTTTGCCGCGCTAGCCGCCGCCACAATGCCGATGGCCGCGCAGGTTTCGGCCCAAGGCGACAGCGTGGATTATTTCACTCGCTCGCATGCTTCCGCCCTGCCCCAGCTTTTGTCGACCGAAGATCGCGCCTATTATGGCTCGCTCTTCGAGGCAATCGACAGCCGCAACTGGAGCCGCGTCGAAGTCTTGCTCACCAGCCGCGATGACGGCCCGCTGCACGGCGCAGCGCTCGCCAGCTACTATCTTCATCCCGAAAGCCCGCGGATCGAATTGCCCCGGATCGAAAGCTGGCTGGCGCGCTATGCACACCTGCCCAAGGCGGATGCGATCGTCCGGCTCGGTGAGACACGCGGTCTGGTGAATTCACCTTCGCTGCCATCGGCCCGCAGCCTGGTTCGCCAACCGGGCATGACCAAGCGGATACGCCCGCGTTCGATCAATGACGGGACGATGCCCGGCGATGTGAAATCGGCTATTCTCGAACGGATCACCAACGACGATCCCGACGGTGCCCGCATATTGCTCGACGGGGTCGATGCCACACTTTCCAGCGAGGCGCGCGCTGAATGGCGTTATCGCGTGGCGTGGAGCTATTACATCGAAAACCACGATGCGCAGGCCTGGGCGCTCGCCGATACGGTGCGCGACGGCGGCAGTGGTGCGTGGGTAGCGGAAGGCGATTGGGCGGCAGGTCTCGCCGCCTGGCGGCTGGGCGATTGCGACCGGGCGGCGGAGGCCTTCCAG
>CAMYIQ010000281.1 GCA_947258465.1 uncultured Erythrobacter sp. | reverse complement strand
GCGTGACGCCCGCCGGTGAATTTCCCCGCATTCCCTATGCCGAGGCGATGCTGAAATACGGCACCGACAAGCCCGATCTGCGCAACCCGCTCATCATCTCGGACGTTACCAGTCACTTCGAACAGTCGGGTTTCGGCCTGTTCGAAAAGATCGTCGGTGGCGGCGGCCGCGTCCGCGTGATCCCGGCTCCGAACACGCATGAGAAGAGCCGCAAGTTCTTCGACGAAATGAACGACTGGGCGCGCAAGGAAGGTTTCGCCGGCCTTGGCTACGTCACCCGCAAGGGCGGCGAGTTCGGCGGGCCGATCGCCAAGAATCACGGCACCGAAGGCATGGAAAAGCTCTATGCCGAGCTGGGCCTGGGTGAGAATGACGGCCTGTTCTTCGCCGCCGGCAAGGAAAAGGATGCAGCCAAGCTCGCCGGTGCCGCGCGCACCCGCGTCGCCGAAGTGCTCGAACTGATCGAGGAAGGCTGCTTCAAATTCTGCTGGATCGTCGACTTTCCGATGTTCGAGTATGACGAAGAGCTCAAGAAAATCGACTTCAGCCACAATCCCTTCTCGATGCCACAGGGCGAGATGGAAGCGCTGGAAACCAAGGATCCGCTCGATATCCTCGCCTGGCAGTACGATATCGTCTGCAACGGCTACGAGCTGTCCTCGGGCGCGATCCGGAACCATCGTCCGGACATCATGTACAAGGCATTTGAAATCGCAGGCTACAGCCAGGCCGATGTCGATGAGAACTTCAGCGGCATGATCGAAGCGTTCAAGCTTGGCGCGCCGCCGCATGGCGGTTCGGCACCGGGTATCGACCGCATTGTGATGCTGCTCGCCGACGAGCCGAACATCCGCGAAGTGATCGCCTTCCCGATGAATCAGCGCGCGCAGGATTTGATGATGGGGGCGCCGAGCGTCGTTTCTCCCCGGCAATTGCGCGAACTGAACATCCAGTTGTCCCCGCAGGCGCGGGAAGCGGTTTCATCGGCTGAAACTACCGACGAAAACGCGAAGGCGACCGATCGCAACGAACCGGGGCGCGGCGACCAAGCCTGACGCACCAAAAAGGGCGCGGAATAACCCGCGCCCTTTCTTGTAAACCGGTCGGCTGAATTGGTCGGCGATCAGTCGTACTGTTTCTCGATCATGTCGCCGAAGCGTTCGCCTTCGCAGATCTCGCTGAAGCATTGTTGGACGATGGCGCGTTCCTGTGCTTCGAGCTGATCGCTTTCCAACGCGCTTTCGAACTTGCTCTTGATGTAGTCCTCGCCTTCCTCGACCCGTTCGGCGGCGGCTTCGTCATTGCTTTCGAATGCCGAGGTGATCGATTGCCACAACTGATGGGCTTCGCCGGTGAGGGTCCCCTTGGTCTTAAGGTCGTCGCCCTGCCGCTCAAGCTCGGCGTTCATCTGCGTCAGTGTCTGTTCGCGTTGTTGCAGGCGCTGGTTGAGGGCCTGCTTGAGCTGCGGGCTATCGGCTTTTTCGGCCGCTTGGCGATAGCCTTCGACCGAGTCGAACGTGGTATCGGTGAGGCTTTTGAATACGGTACTGGCCATGGTTTTGCTTCCCTTTGCAAAGTCTTGAATACCGGATAAACGGTCTGCAGAGACCATGGGTTCGACCTATCGGACGAGTTGCCCTTGCGCTGCGCCGCGCCGTTCATTAGGGCGACAGGCAATTCAATAACCCCCAAATCTGAGAGGGACAAAAATGAGCGATACTGCCGACCGCGTGCAGAAGATTGTCGTCGAGCACCTCGGCGTCGAGGCCGACAAGGTCACCCAGGAAGCCAGCTTCATCGACGATTTGGGCGCAGACAGCCTCGACATCGTCGAGCTGGTGATGGCATTCGAAGAAGAATTCGGCGTCGAAATCCCCGACGATGCGGCCGAGAAAATCACCACCGTCGGCGACGCGACCAAGTATATCGAAGAGCATAAGGGCTAAGCCCAGCGCTTTTCGAAGCCCGCGCTTGTTGCGGGAACGGACAGGCCCGACCCGATAACGGGCCGGGCCTGTTGTCTTATCTGCGGAGAATTACATGCGTCGTGTGGTCGTAACCGGACTTGGCCTCGTCACTCCTCTGGGTGGTGACGTCGAGACTTCATGGAAGAACCTGATCGCGGGCAAGAGCGGGGCGGGGCCTATTACCCGTTTCGACACCACCGGGCAGAAATGCACCATTGCTTGCGAGGTAAAGCCGAAGGACCATGAGGACGGGTTCGATCCCGACAAGCGCGTCGATCACAAGGTCCAGCGCCAGGTCGACCCGTTTATCGTCTACGGCATCGATGCTGCCGGCCAGGCGCTCGAAGATGCCGGGCTTACCGACATGGACGACGATCTCAAGCTGCGGACCGGCGTGTCGATCGGTTCGGGCATTGGCGGTCTTCCGGGGATCGAGAGCGAATCGATCGTCCTGCACGAGCGCGGCCCGGGTCGCGTTTCTCCGCACTTCGTCCATGGGCGCCTGATCAACCTCATCAGTGGCCAGGTATCGATCAAATACGGGCTGATGGGGCCGAACCACGCCGTAGTAACGGCGTGTTCGACCGGAGCGCATTCGATCGGCGACGCGGCCCGCATGATCGCGCTCGACGATGCCGACGTAATGTTGGCCGGGGGTGCGGAAAGCACGGTCAACCCGCTGGGTGTCGCCGGCTTCGCCCAGGCGCGCGCACTCAATATGAGCATGAACGACCGCCCGACCGAAGCGAGCCGCCCCTATGACAAGGACCGCGACGGGTTCGTCATGGGCGAGGGTGCCGGTGTCGTGGTGCTCGAGGAATACGAGCACGCCAAGGCGCGCGGCGCGACGATCTATGCCGAAGTGGTGGGATATGGCCTGTCGGGCGATGCCTATCACGTCACCGCACCGCATCCCGAAGGCAAGGGCGCCGAACTCGCCATGCGGATGGCGCTGAAGAAGGCGGGGCTAGACGCGACCGATATCGACTATGTCAACGCGCACGGCACCTCGACCATGGCCGACACGATCGAACTGGGCGCGGTCAAGCGCGTGTTGGGCGACGATCTCGGCGGCGCTTCGATGAGTTCCACCAAATCGGCCATCGGCCACCTGCTCGGCGGTGCTGGCGCGGTAGAGGCGATCTTCTGCATGCTTGCGATCCGCGATCAGATTGTGCCGCCCACGCTCAACCTCCACAATCCCGACGAAGGCACCGAAGGCGTCGATCTCGTACCGTTGGAGGCCAAAAAGCGCACTGTAAAAGCCGCATTGAACAACAGCTTCGGTTTCGGCGGCACCAATGCGTCGCTGATCGTCAAGAAGGTCGATTGATGTGAAAAAAATCGGCTGCCTCCTGGCAGGCGCCCTCGCGCTGGTCCTGGCAGTGGGGGCCGATTTTTTTCACATCAATCGACCTTCTTGACGATCAGCGACGC
>CAMYIQ010000280.1 GCA_947258465.1 uncultured Erythrobacter sp. | reverse complement strand
GCTGTGGATCGCGGCCGTCCTGCCGAACCTGGTCGCGCTGGCGGCTTTCCTGCCTTGGGTTTTCGAGTGGCCATGGCCCGAGCCTTCGCTGGTCATGCTGGGCGGCGCGTTGCTGGTCAGCCTCGGTGTCGATGCCAGGCTCGGTCCGCTCGCCCCGCGCTGGTGGATGGCGCTGCGCGTGCCCTTGTCGGCCGGGTTGGGGCTGGCGACACTGGCCGCCGCGCTTGCCTAGGGGCGGGAAACGCCCGCCGCCTTCAGCTCCGGCCCCAACCTGCCCGTCAGCCATAGCCACCACATGCGAAAATCCGCGCGCAGGCTCCACAGCGGATAGGTGAACGTGGCCGGGCGGTTCTTCTCGTGCCCGAAATGCGCGACCCAGGCGAAGAAATACCCGGCCACCGGCATCGCGGCCAGCAACAGCAATCGCCCCGTCAGCACTGCCGCCACGGCCAGTACGACGACCAGCGTAGTGCCGATATAATGCAGGGCGCGGGTGCCCGGGCGCGAATGCTCCCGCAGGTAAAACGGCCAGAATTCGGCAAAGGTCGAATAGCGATGCCCGGTCATAGCAGACCCGGCACCTCGAGCTGGGCGGGGCTGGGCGCATTCGGTATCATGAGCTGTCGCTTGTCCGGTTCCTTGCTGTCCGATGCGGTCGTGCCCGGCGCGGCACCGATGGCGGAACAACTGCGCCCGGCAAGGAAATCGAGCGCGGCGGCGATCGAGGCTTCACCCGGATCGCCGAGCGGGGTGAGAATGTCGTCGGCGGCAGCACAAGTCCGCGGCACCACGCTGGCGAGGCCGCTGTAATAGTCGCCCTGACCGTTCGCGTTCACCGTTCGGAACGCGACCACCCGCAGGCGATCGTCGCAGGCCGAGCGGTCGCGGGCGATCTGGCCTACCGGCTTGCCATATGTGTCCGATCCCACCAGGGCGATATCGTTGCCAAAATAGGGTATGAAGGCATTGGCCACCAGCTCGCTTGCCGATGCCGTCCCCCGCGTGCCGATGACCGCTATCTTCGTCGCAGCGATCGCCTGCGGTTCCGCGCCGAAAAGCCGCGTTTCGTCGAACGCGCTCTTCGAACTGCGGTATGTCGTGCGGCTGAAGACCTGGCCGGTCCTGTTGTCGGCCAGCAGATTACCCAGCACTTCCGCGACCGAGACGAGCCCGCCGCCATTGTAACGGAAATCGAGAATGACCTGCGTTACGCCTTCGGCACGGAACACGCCGAACGCGTCGCGCAATTGCTGTTCGGCACTGTCGATAATGAAGGTGCGCAGGTTGATATAGCCGACCTTCGTACCGCCATTGTCCAGTATCTTCGCGCCGT
Source organism: uncultured Erythrobacter sp. (assembly GCA_947258465.1). Classification (GTDB taxonomy): domain Bacteria; phylum Pseudomonadota; class Alphaproteobacteria; order Sphingomonadales; family Sphingomonadaceae; genus Qipengyuania. The sequence continues at coordinate 23,479 of CAMYIQ010000280.1, read as the reverse complement.
ACCGATCGGAAATCGGATCGAGCGAGAAATCGGCCTTGGTTACGGTCACGGTGCTTTCGCTACTGTTCGGCTGGCGAATACGCAGCGACCGCGTGACGCCCGGCTCGTTCGGGCCCAGCGCATTGACGACCGCTTGCGGTCCGCCGCTCGACATCAGCGAGCTCACGCTCTGCCCCCCGATTTCCACGATCTGCGTACCGCGGTCGATACCCTTTGCCAAAGCCGGGGCGTTTTCGAAAGCTTCGACCACGAACACCGTCCGAGCGGCCTCGTTATAGCTCAGCCGAATACCGAAACCGGCGCTCGACCCGCTGTTTATCAGCGCGTTCTCTTCTTGGATCGACGTGATGTAGGTGAAGAAGCGGTCTCTGTCCTGCGCACGCGCGGGCGCGACCAGAGCGTTGATATAGGCCTGTACCGAGGTGAAACTGGCCTTGTTCACCGTCCGGTCGACGAGGTTGGGGAACAGATACCATTCGTCGATCTGCCCGAGGACCCAATCCTGCCGATTGCCGAGCGAGCAGACGTTCGTGCCGCCGCCGCCCCCGCTGCTGCTGCTCCCGGCGGTGGTCCCACCTCCACCGGAACTTCCGCCCCCGCCGCCACACGCGGCGAGCGAGAATGCCAGAATTGCGCTGATAGCGGTGCGACCCATACCCATGCGGTTATTTCCCCTCCAAACACCCGGTCCCATGCGGGAACCGGCCCGCCTTATCATGGCGGTATTATCGGTGCCGGGCAACATGCCCGAAGCGGATCTCGCGGCCATGTACCGTTGAAAACGGTGCAAATTTCCTACGGCGGGATGGTTTGTCGGGCCGAGCTATGCCTTAAAGGTTGGCTGAAAGGTGCCTGAAAAGGCGAAAAAGAGGAGTTTTCATGGCTAGCGGCGTTGCGCCCTGGGTTCAAAAGGCGGTCGGCGGAAGTCCGGTCGGACATGGATTGACGCTTGAAAAGGTGGCGGACGAACGCGTGATGGGACGCGGCGGTTTCACCCTGACAAGTGCCGCATTTGCCCATGGGGGTGAACTCGATCCCTCCTTCACCGCGATCGAAGAGGATTCGGTTGCTCCCCCCCTCGAGTGGACGGCCCCGCCGCCAGGCGCGCAGGAACTGGTGCTGATCGCCGAGGATGCGGACAAGGGACAGGTTCATTGGACCGTCTGGGGCCTGGCGCCGCAGAAGGGCAAGCTGATGGAAGGCGAAGTCCCTCCGCGCACGGGCAAGAACGCCCAGGGCAATTCGGAATGGCTGTTGCCCGATCCGCCGCTGGGCGAAGAACACCGTTACGTTTTCCAGCTTTTTGCGATCGATCTCCCGCTCACATTGATGCCGGGCGCGACGCTTGAGGAACTCGTCCGCAATCTGGACGGACACGTGACCGCCGCCGCGGTTCTCACCGCCCGGTTCGAAGGCCATGAGGTCGAAGAACTGGATATCGAGGATCTGGGCGACGTAGAATGAAGCATAGCCAAGGAAAGGATTAGTCATGGCTGGCAAGAACAACGCACTGCAGAAGCCGGTGAACCTATCGCCGCAGCTTGAAAACGTGGTTGGCAAGGGTCCGTTGACCCGCGCGCAAGTGACCTCGAAAGTGTGGGATTACATCAAGGCCAAGGGCCTGCAGGATTCCAACGACAAGCGCATGATCAATCCCGATGACACGCTCGGCGGCGTGATCGGCAAGGAACAGATCTCCATGTTCAAGATGACGGGTGCCGTCTCGAAGCACATGAGCTGACCTGCGGTTACCGGCGGCGCAGCGGCCAGTCCGTTACGCCGCCGGTCCACAGCGCGAGCCAGACGAGAACCGGCTGCGCGATCATCCTCGGTATGTGATAGCCGAGCCCAAGCCCGCCACCGGGCCGCGCCATGTCGAGCGCGAAATGGTGGATGTTCGCCGGAAACACGCACACGGCGTAAAGCGCCAGACCGATGGCGCCCGCTCGGCGCAGCGGCAAATTCGCCCATTGCACCAGCGCGGCTGCGCCGAACAGTTCGGCAATGCCGGTCCAGAAAACCACGGTCTCCGGGGCGGGTACCCAGCCCGGCATGATCGTCAGGAAGGGTGCCGGATTGGCGAGATGCACATAGCCCGCAAAGGCATAAAAGACGCCGAGCAGCCAGCGTAGCCCGGTTCGGATCATGTTCCGGGGTGCCAGTCTGCGGCGGCCAGTTCGAAGCCGGAAAATTCGAACCCCGGCGATACGATGCACGATACGAGCGCATAGCCCGCCTGTCCTTCTGTCGGTCGCGCGGCCTGCCACCAATGCGGCGGGATGACGTGCTGGACCGACTGCCCGCCGGTCACATCCTGGCCGAGCACGATCGTTTCCACCGGCCCGTGGTCGGTCTTGGCGAGCGCCAGTTCGAGCGGGTCGCCGGCATGCCACAGCCAGATTTCGGCGGCATCGACCCGGTGCCAGTGCGAGCTTTCGCCATGTTCGAGCAGGAAATGGATCGCCGTCGCGCTGGCCCTTCCACCATCGGGGGCGGGGGCACGCCAGGTCTCGCGGTACCAACCGCCCTCGGGGTGCGGCGCGAGGCCGAGCTTCTCGATGATTGCCGTGGTTGTTGTCATTCTTCGACCACCTCGACGCCTTTCCAAAACGCGATACGGTCCCCGATCTCCGCCGCCGCCTGCTTCGGCTCGGGATAATACCACGCCGCATCGGTATTCATTTCGCCGCCGGCATTGATCGAATAGTAATTCGCCGTGCCCTTCCACGGGCAATGGCTGGTCGTCTCGCTCGGCACCAGCACGCCGCGGGCGACATCGCCCGCCGGGAAATAGTGATTGCCTTCGACGACGATCGTGTCGTCGCTGCGCGCCAGCGTTTCGCCGTTCCAGCGGGCGATGATGGTCATGAATGGGGCCTTTCCTTGCCGCTGCTCTTTGCTAGGACAGCCCGCAAGCCATCAAGGGGTTCCTGAATATGCGCCATTTTCTGTTCGCCACCGCTGCCGCAACCGCTCTTGCCATCGCAGGTCCGGCGTCAGCCCAGAGCGGTGCGGAGAAAACAGCCAGTGCGGCGCTCGAAGCGGCGCCGGTGTGGGATGGCCATAACGACGTGCCGATCCAATTGCGCTCGCGTCTGGGCAATCGGATCAACGGTTTCGATTTCCGCGACACGCTGGACACCGCGCGCGATGGGCGCAGTGCGATGCATTCCGACCTGTTGCGTCTGCGCCAGGGCAAGGTTGGGGCGCAGTGGTGGTCGGTCTATGTCAGTGCCAGCCTGCCCGAACCCGAAGCGGTGCAGGCTACGATCGAGCAGATCGACGTGACCAAGCGGCTGATCGCACGCTATCCGAACGATCTGCAACTGGCGCTGAGTGCCGACGATGTCGAGCAAGCGATGGAAGCGGGCCGGATCGCCTCGCTGCTGGGTATGGAAGGCGGCCATTCGATCGGGTCGAGCCTCGCCGTGCTGCGCCAGATGTACGATATGGGCGCGCGCTACATGACGCTGACGCATGGCAAGACGCTGAGCTGGGCGGATAGCGCGACCGATGCGCCCAGGCATGACGGGCTCAACGCCTTCGGCATGGATGTGGTGCGCGAAATGAACCGCATCGGCATGCTGGTCGATCTCAGCCATGTGAGCGAAGCGGCAATGCACGATGCGCTCGACGTGGCGAGGGCGCCGGTCATTTTCAGCCATTCGGGCGCACGCGCGATCAACGGCCATCTGCGCAACGTGCCCGATGGCGTTCTCGCCCGTCTGCCCGAAAATGGCGGGCTTGTGATGGTGGTGGCGCTGCCGTGGTTCATCACCGAAGACTTGCGCAACCATGCCGCCGACCGCGCGGCGGAGAAGGCGCGGCTCGAAGCGCTTTTCCCCGGCCTCCCCGACACGGTCGAGGCGCAACTGGCGAAATGGGATGCTGAAAATCGCCCGCCGGTTTCGACCATTTCCGACATGGCCGATCATATCGACCACATTCGCGATATCGCGGGGGTCGATCATATCGGGATCGGCGGCGATTATGACGGCATGCCCACCGGCCCGATCGGGATGGAAGACGTGACCGGCTATCCGGCGCTGTTCGTCGAACTCGCCAAGCGCGGCTATTCGCAGGAGGATCTTGAGAAGATCGCTTCGCGCAATATGATGCGCGTGATGCGCGGCGCCGAGGCCTATGCCGCGAGCGTCGGCGATATGGCGCCGATCGAATATGCTGCCGGAGAGCGCCGGGACGACGGCGAATAGCGCTTAGCGCCCTTTCCCGTCCTCCCCTTCGAGGCGACCGAGTATGCGAACGAAGAAGGCGGTCGACCATCCCAGCAGGATGATACCCACCACGCCTTCCAATGCCGCCACCATACGCCATTCGTCGTGGATCGAAGCGTCGGAATAGCCGATCGTGGCGTAGCTGATGGTGGAGAAATACAAGGCTTCGCTGAAAGAATGCAGCGCGCCGAGGTAATCGTAGAGAAAAGCGAACAGCCAGATTTCGACGAAGTGGATGAAGATGATCGCGAACACCGCGATCAGAGTGAAGACCGCACCTGTGACGGACAAGGGCCGCAGTCTCTCGAATCGCTCGGTCATCCGTTCTCCGGAGAGAATGCGCTGGATCGTGAACAGGCCCATGCCGTGAATGATGACGCACACGGCGATCATCGCAGCGCCAATCAGCAATTGCTGATTGAAGGTCGCGCTAATGACCTGCGCATTGTCGGGCAGGCTGTTGGTCACAGCTTTTCGAGCGTCAGCGGGTCGCGCGTGCCGCCATAGAACTGGCCAAGCGCATCGGTGAACGGTTGCGCGTCGTCACCGTCGCAGGCGGCTTCGAAGAGCGTCATGGAACTGCGGAACTTCATCGCATCGACAGAACCCAGAATGTCTTCGGCGCTCATCGTACCCGCCCAGTCGAGCATGGCTTCGGTCGCTTCGAAGAGGCGCGGACCCAAATCGTCATGGCTACAATAGGCGGCTGCGTCCTCTCTTCCCCGCAATGCGAATTTGCGTGATGCGGTGCTGCCGCCCAGCCCTGCGATTTGGGGGAAAACGAACCACATCCAGTGGCCCGTCTTGGCGCCCTGGCGAATTTCACCGAGCGCGCGCTCATACACGCCGCCACCCTGCGCCTCGAGAAAGTGGGCGAAGGGATCAGACATTCTTCGCGGGGGCGCAGCCCCGGTGAATCGGGCTATCGCGCCGGAGGCCATGTTCGATATCGCCGTGGCGGGGCGGCATGGCATGGCGATCGATGGAACCGACGACATGGTGCGTACGGTTCCGCGGATTTGCGGCCGGATTACTCTGCAAGGTCACGCGATCGTGAAAACCGCAACGGGCTTCGTCCCGCATCCGGTGGGCCATCAATCCTCGTCCGCAGTTTCCGGCAAGGCCGAACGATCGGTGGAAGCCATTTCCTCCAGCTCGTCTTCGCTCATGCCGTCATACATCTGCCAGGATGCACCCTGGAGGTCGCCGATATCGGTTTCCCCGCGCTTGACCGACAGTGCCGCCCCAGCCGCCCGTTGCTGCGCCTTGCTCTTGGCCCGAGGCACGGTTCAGTCCTGCGCTTCGAGTTCGCTACCGCGCTTGAGCACATCATCCCCATCATCCTGCCGAATGAGATAGGCGGGATTATCCTCGTCTCCGCTCTTGGTGACCTCGGTACCTTGCAGAGTGCGAGTAACTTCGCGCTCGAAACGCTCCTTGATCTGGCCGCAAGCCGTGCCGCTGCCCCAGTTCCACCGGACATACTGGTTGGCCTGGAAGCTGTTGGGATTGCTCATGCGACCTTACTCCTCGAACCGGTCAATTCTCGATCACTTCGAGCCCGTCGGCGATTTCGGTCTGATCCCCGTCTGGCGTGGTGACCTGATCGTCCCCCAAATCGGTCTCGCCTTCGATTCCCACAATGCTGTCGGTATTGTCGCCGTCATCCTCCATGGAAGATATCTGCCCGCTGACCGTGCCTTCTTCCTCGACATCGCCGGTCGACAGTGCAGGAATGATCCAGACGATCGACAGCAGGATAAGCGCGAGCAGCAGCCCGCCCGCAAGCACCCAGCGCACCACACCTTCTTTCGAGCCGCCGCTCGCTTCGGTGTCGGTAATGTGGACTTCTTCGCCTTCTTTGTGCACGTGAATCTACTCCCTGAAAATATCGCGATCCCGCGGTTTCTGGGAGTTTTACGTTCGCGCGGCGCGAATGTTCCGGAAGTTCAGTCGCGCAGGAGGTCGTTGATCCCGGTCTTTTCGCGCGTTTGCGCATCCACCGTTTTCACGATCACCGCGCAGGCGAGGCCGGGGCCGCCATCCTTGCCGGGCATGGTGCCGGGCACCACAACCGAATAGGGCGGAATATGGCCACGGATCACTTCGCCGGTGTCGCGGTAGACGATCTTGGTCGATTGGGTGATGAAGACACCCATGGCCACGACGCTGCCTTCGCCCACGATCACGCCCTCGACGATTTCGCTACGCGCGCCGATGAAGCAATTGTCGCCGATGATCGTCGGGTTGGCCTGCATGGGTTCGAGCACGCCGCCAATGCCGGCACCGGCCGAGATATGGCAGTTCTCGCCGATCTGGGCGCAACTTCCGATGCTGGCCCAGGTGTCGACCATCGTGCCTTTGCCGACATAGGCGCCGATATTGACGAAGCTGGGCATGAGCACGCAGCCGGGCGCGATATAGGCGCCCTCTCGGGCGATCGCGCCGGGCACGACGCGAAAGCCCGCCTCGCGGAACCGGGCATCGTCCCAGCCGGCGAATTTGCTCGGCACCTTGTCGAAGGCCGGATGGCCCGCGCTGCCGCCATCCATCACGCGGTTGTCGTTGAGCCGGAAGCTGAGCAGCACCGCCTTCTTGAGCCATTGGTTGACCTGCCAGCCGCCTTTGCCGTCGGGCTCGGCCACACGGCCTTCGCCGCTGTCGAGCAGGGCCAGCGCCGCCTCGACCGCCTCGCGCACATCCGCGCTTTGCGGCGTGACATTGGCGCGGTCGTCCCACTCGGCGGTGATGCGGTTTTCGAGGTCGGCGCTCATGCTGTTCTCCGTGTGTAATCTCGGAGCGCTCGTTAGCAGGCCTCCGGCGCTAGTCCATCCCTGCAGCCTGCGCGAAGTGGTAGGCCCGTTCGACCAGCGGCGCGACGCGTTCGGACATGGATTTCGCATGCGCGGAAGACGCGGTCCCGTCGATCACGCGCTTCTTGATGCCCTGCATGATGCCTGCGAGCCGGAACAGGTTGTAGGCGAAGTACCAGTCCATCGGCGGTACGGGATAGCCGGTGCGCGCGACATAGCGTTCGACCGCCTCGTCCTGCGTCGGAATGCCGAGTTTTTCCAGGTCCAGCCCCAGCAGCCCGGCGCGTCCGTCATGCGGGTTGTGCCAGTTGAGCATGAGGTAGCTGAAGTCCGCGATCGGATCGCCCAGCGTCGACAATTCCCAGTCGAGCACCGCCAGCACGCGGTTGGCGTCCTTTTCGAAGATCATGTTGTCGAGCCGGTAGTCGCCATGGACCACGCTGCTTTCGTGCTGCGGCGGGATCGTCTCGGGCAGCCATTCGATCAGCCGCTCCATCTGCGGCATATGCTCGGTTTCGGACAGCTTGTATTGCTTCGACCAGCGGGCGATTTGGCGGGCACAGTAATCGGTCGGCTTGCCATAATCGCCAAGGCCGATGGCCTCCGGATCTTTCATGTGCAGATCGGCAAAAGTGTCGATCATCGCGTTGTAGATTTCGCGCCGCTCTTCGGGCGAATAATCGGGCAGCGCGCCGTTCCACAAGCTGCGCCCATCGGCGAGGCCCATGACGAAGAACTTGCTGCCGATAACCTCCGGGTCCTCGCACAGGCCATAAGTCTTGGGTACGGGGAAGCCGGTCGGCCCCAGCGCGTGCATCGCCTTGTATTCGCGGTCCACCGCATGCGCGCTCGGCAGCAATTTCCCGAAGGGCTGACGGCGCAGGACATAGCTGCGCTCGGGCGTGTCGATGCGGTAGGTCGGGTTCGACTGGCCACCCTTGAACTTGGTGTAGCTGATCGGCCCCGCAAAGCCCTCGACATGGGCCTCGAACCACGCCGTCAGCGCGTCCAGATCCATGCGATCGGCCTCGGGCACTTCGATCGTGCCGACCATTTCCTTGTCGAAATCGATGTCACTCATAGCTGATCCCCCGCGCAGGCGGGGGCCTCCGTCTAGCTGGTGCCGCAACTGCGGCCCGAGGTCCCCGCCTTCGCGGGGACACACCTTAGTCGAACACCACCACGCTGCGGGCGGACGTGCCCTGTTTCATCTTCTCGAAGCCCTCATTGATCTGCTCGAGCGGAATGCGTTCGGCAATGATCGTGTCGAGATCGAGCAGACCGCGCATATAGAAATCGACCAGGCGCGGCAGGTCGACGGGGAAATGGTTCATCCCCATGATCGCGCCTTGCAGCTTCTTGCCCGACAGCAGGTCCATCGCGCCCAGGCCGACCTTGCAGTCTAGCGGCATCATGCCGAGGATCGTGGCCGTGCCGCCGCGGCGCAGCAGCTTGACCGCCAGATCCGCGCTGGCTTGCCGTCCGACCGCTTCGATCGCGTGGTGCACGCCGCCGCCGGTGATCTTCATCACCTGTTCGACCGCGTCATCGGCCATGGCATCGACCGTGTGGGTCGCGCCAAGCACTTCGGCGAGCTGGCGTTTTTCGGGCAGGGGGTCGATCGCGATGACCTTGCCCGCGCCGGCGATCTTGGCGGCGTTGATCGTCGCGAGGCCGACACCGCCGCAGCCGACCACGGCCACGGCTTCGCCCGGCACCACCGAACAGGCGTTGAAGATCGCGCCCGCCCCGGTCGTAACCGCGCAGCCGATAATCGCCGCGCGGTCGAGCGGCATGTCCTTGTCGATGGCAACGCAGGCATGTTCGTGGATCAGCATCTGTTCGGCGAAGGCCGACAGGTTGAGCATCTGGTTGACCGTCTCGCCACCACCCCGCGTAATACGCGGCGCGGCGGTCTGGTCGCGGCGAGTGTCGGCGCCCATGCACAGCGCCATGCGTCCGGTCACGCAGAACTCGCAGTGTCCGCAAAAGGCGGAAAGGCAGGAGACCACATGATCGCCCGGCTTCACCGTCGTCACCTCGCTGCCGACTGCGCGCACCACGCCCGCCGCCTCGTGGCCGGGAATGGCAGGCAACGGGTGCGGATAGGCGCCTTCGATGAAGTGCAGGTCTGAATGACACAGCCCGCAGGCCTTGGTGTCGATCAGGACCTCGTGCGGGGCCGGGTCGGCAAGTTCGACCTCGCCGATGGTCAGCCCGCCGACCGTTTCGAGAATTGCTGCCTTGGCCATCAGCGCGCCACTCCCATATCGCCCGAACTCAGGTGGTCGTCGCCCGCATTGGGGGCGGCGCCTTCGCGCAGCGCATTGGCGGCGGGGCCCTGTTCGGGCAGATGCTTGGCGAATTCCATGCGTGCGATCGAGCGGGCGTGAACTTCGTCCGGACCATCGGCCAGCCGCAAGGTGCGCTGGTGCGCATAGGCGTTGGCGAGGCCGTAATCGTCGGACACGCCGCCGCCGCCATGCGCCTGGATCGCATCGTCGATGATCTTCAGCGCCATGGTCGGCGCCTGGACCTTGATCATCGCGATTTCCTGCTTGGCGGCCTTGTTGCCGACCTTGTCCATCATGTCGGCCGCCTTGAGGCAGAGCAGGCGGGTCATGTCGATGTCGATGCGGGCGCGGGCGACGCGTTCTTCCCAAACCGAATGCTTGTAGATCGGCTTGCCGAAGGCTTCGCGCTCCTGCAGCCGCTTGCACATCTTATGCAGCGCTTCCTCGGCGACGCCGATCGTGCGCATACAGTGGTGGATACGGCCCGGGCCGAGGCGGCCCTGCGCGATCTCGAAACCGCGGCCTTCACCCAGCAGCATGTTGTCCACCGGGACGCGCACGTCTTTCAGTTCGACTTCCATATGGCCGTGGGGTGCATCGTCATAACCGAACACCGGCAGGTGGCGTAGGATCGTCACGCCGGGCGCGTCCATCGGCATCAGGATCATCGATTGCTGGGCATGGCGCTTGGCCTCGAAGTCGGTCTTGCCCATGACAATGGCGACCTTGCAGCGCGGATCGCCCACGCCCGAGGACCACCATTTGCGGCCATTGATGACATATTCGTCGCCATCGCGTTCGATCCGCGTCTCGATATTGGTGGCGTCCGAGGAGGCGGTGAAGGGCTCGGTCATCAAAAAGGCGGAGCGGATTTCGCCGTTCATCAGCGGGGCCAGCCATTCATCCTTCTGCGCGCGCGTGCCATAGCGGTGGAACACTTCCATATTGCCGGTGTCGGGCGCGGAGCAGTTGAACGCTTCCGAAGCGAAGCCGACACGGCCCATTTCTTCGGCGCACAGCGCATATTCGAGATTGGTCAGGCCGGGGCCTTCGAATTCGAAGCTTTCCTCGACATGGTGATGGCCGTCATTGCGCGGCGGCATGAACAGGTTCCAGATGCCTTCCTTCTTGGCCTTGGCCTTGAGCTCCTCGACTACCGGAATGACCTTCCAGCGTTCGCCTTCGGCATCCTGGGCCTTGTAGGTCGGGACGGCGGGGCGGACATGCTCTTCGATGAAGTTCTTCACCCGGTCGCGCCAGTATGCTTGCCGTTCTGTCGGTTCGAAATCCATCGTCTCTGTCCTCTTCTCTCTTCGTATACGTTGCTTTGCGAAACTGGCACGGCAAACCGCCCGCGCCAAGGTCTAATCAGGGGGGTGTGACGGCGGCGTCGACATCGGCGCGCGCGGTGGCATCGAGCGCGGCGACGCGTGCCTCGTGCTGCGCGCGGTCGATCGGGAAGCGGCCCAGCCAATAGGCGGCGATGCAGCCGAGCACGGTGATCGCCCCGCAATAGAGCAGGATCATCTGGGTGATGACATCCTGCGAAACGGCTTCCGGCGCGGCGCCAGCGGGAAGGTTCGACAGCGCGATCACCTGACCGCCGACCAGGATACCGCCCCCCGTGGCGCATTTCTGGACGAACCAGTTGCCCGAATAGAAGCTGCCTTCGGCGCGGCGGCCGGTGCGTTCCTGATAGGCCTCGACGATCTCGGCGATCATCGAACTGCCCGATATCATCACCACCACGCCCAGCGTGTTCGATATGAGCAGGAAACAATAGAACAGCGCCGCGCTCGCGGTCGAGCCTACGGTTGGCCAGTACCCGGTAAGGTAGAGCGTGAACGGCGTCAGGATCACGCTGAGCGAACCCAACGCGCCGATCACCGCGCTTTTCGGCTTTCCCCAGCGGCGATGCATCGGCCCGACGATGAAGAACATCAGGATCACCGACAGGAACAGGATAATCGGAAAAATCCGCAACTCGGTCGTGTCGAAGCGCCAGACGAAGACGTTGATGTAGTTTGTCAGCGAGAAAGTCAGGCCCTGACTGATATAGGCCGCCAGCGCGCCCGCCGCGAAGATCAGGAACGCCTTTTCGCTGAACGCATCGACGATTTCGCCGAACGCGCTGCGCCAGGTGAAGGGCGGCGCCTTGGTTTCGGGATAGCCGGCTACGAGGGAATGCTGGCCGAGCGCCGAACCGAGCACCGATATGACCATCAGGATCGCGCCGACCAGACCGAACCAGAAATAGCCCTCTGGCTGCAACAGGCCCTCTGGCCCAGGCATCAACACGAAATAGGCCAGGAACATCATCAGCAGCCCGCCGCACCATCCGAACAGGTAGCGATAGCGGAACAGCGTGGTCCGCTCGTCGTAATCGGCGGTGATTTCGGGCAGCAGGCTGACCGAGGGGACTTCGCAGGCCGACAGCAATATGCGGACCGAAACCGCGATTGCCAGCAATTCCCAGAAGCTTGGTGTGCCGCCGCCCGGTGGATGCCAGAGGAAGACCCAGGCGAAAGCCAGCGGGATGGGGGCCGCGTAGAGCCAGGGCAGGCGCCTGCCCCAGCGCGACCAGGTGCGGTCGGACAGATTGCCCAGCAACGGATCGACAAAGGCGTCGATCAGCAGAGCCAGCGCCAGCGCGAGGCTGACCGTGCCGGCATCCATGCCCAGGGCCTGATTGTAGAAGATCAGCAGGAAAAACGAAAAGCCGGAGTCCTTCACCCCGAAGGCCACAGCGCCGAAGCCGTGGATCAGTTTGAGGCGCTGGGGGAGGGGGCCGGTGACGAAGGGCATCAGGCGGACTGCTGTGCCTTCTTCACCTGTTCCTCGAGCGCCATCAGCGCCTCGAAGGCGCCGCCTTCTTCAGGGTCCCAACTATGGCGCGGCCCGATCGTGATGCCCCCATCGACGATCAGCGATGTCCCGGTGACGAAGCCTGCCGCTTCGCTCGCGAGATAGGCGGCGGCCTCGGCAATATCGCGCGGTTTGCCGCCGCGCGCCACCGGCTGGGCATTGGAGGACATCTGCGCGATCATCGCCTTCGCCTGGGTTTTCAGCTCTTCAGGAATTTCGAGGCTGGCTGTGAAGATGTTGGTGTTGATGAAGCCGGGCTGCACGGCATTCACGCGGATCCCGTGCTGGGCAAGGTCGGCAGCGGCGCATTTGGTCAGATGCAGCACCCCGGCCTTGGCGACCGCGTAAGTGGTCGGCGAATAGCCCGGTCCGACTGCGGCGACACTCGATACATTGACGAAGCTCGCCCCGCCGGTCTTGGTGCTGGGCCGGTCTTTCATGTGCGGGACGGCATAGCGTATGCCGAAGGCGACCGACCGCAGCAGCAGGTCCATCGTGCCGTCCCAATCATCGGGTTCGATTTCCGATATGTCGGCGCGCGCACCGCCGGCCCCGGCATTGTTGAACACCGTGTCGATACCGCCGGTTTCCTGGGCTGCGCGGTCCATCAGCGCCTTGATCTGGGCAGGGTCGCAGACGTCGCAGCGCACGAAACGCACATCGCCTTCGGTTTCCGCTGCCAGTTTCTCGCCGCCCTCGATATCGATGTCGCTGGCGTAAACCACCGCGCCTTCGCTGGCGAACAGCGCCGTCGCATCGGCCCCGATACCCGATGCCGCACCGGTAACGATCACCGTCTTGCCTGAGAATCGCATCCCTACTCTCTCCCCGAATTTCTTTGCGCGCAGCTTAGGCGAGCGTGCCAATGCGTCAACGCATTCCGGCTGACGTTACGGCAATGCGGGCCATCGCGAGTGCCCTTGCGCGGATGGGGCGAATCACCCTAACGTAAGCGTCAACATACCGCTGGTTTGAAAAAGAGAGGATAGGACAATGTCCGACAGCGATCTGGAAGCCTTCCGCGCGGAAACGCGCGCCTGGCTCGAAGCCAATTGCCCGCCCGAGATGCGTGAACCCATCCGCGACGAGGAAGATGTCTATTGGGGCGGCCGCAACGCGACCTTCAAGAGCGAGGCGCAAAAGGCCTGGTTCGAAGCCGCGCGCGACAAGGGCTATACCGTCCCTGCGTGGCCCAAGGAATATGGCGGCGCGGGCCTGTCGCCCGCACAGGCCAAGGTGCTGCGCGAGGAAATGGCCGCCATCGGTGCCCGCCCGCCGCTGTCGAGCTTCGGTATCTGGATGCTCGGCCCGGCGCTGCTGCATTTCGGCACCGAAGGGCAGAAGCAGCGCTTCCTGAATGAAATCGCGCGCGGCGAAATCCGCTGGTGCCAGGGCTATTCCGAACCCGGCAGCGGTTCGGACCTCGTCAGCCTGCAAACCTTCGGCGAGGACAAGGGCGATCACTGGGTCGTCAACGGCCAGAAGATCTGGACCTCCTATGCCGACAAAGCCGACTGGATTTTCTGCCTCGTCCGCACGGATAAGGAGGACAAGTACCGCGGCATCACCTTCATGCTTTACGACATGGCGAGCGAAGGTGTGTCGACCAAGCCGATCCTGCTGATCAGCGGCAACAGCCCGTTCTGCGAGACCTTTTTCGACGATGTGAAGGTGCCGAAGAGCTATGGCGAGGACGTTCCCGCCTATGTTGGCGAGATCAATCGCGGCTGGGATGTCGCCAAATACCTGCTTGGCCACGAGCGCGAGATGATCTCGGGCGCGGACGGCGGCAATACCGGCACGATCGGTGCCGCGCTGGCCCGCGCCAATGGCGAGATCGATCCGGTTCTACGTGCCGAGCTTGCGCAGTTCGATGTCGATACGCTGGCCTATGGCGCGATGGGCGAGAAGTTTCTCGACGAAATCAAGGTCGGCAAGGCGCACCCCGCGCAGCCGAACATGATGAAATATGCCGGGACCGAGCTGAACAAGCGCCGCCACGAGCTGATGATGGCGGCGGGCGGCAGCCATGCGCTCGAATGGGAAAGCGACGAAACCAGCGGCGGCAAGCTGTCGCGCGGGTGGCTGCGCACCAAGGCGAACAGCATCGAGGGCGGCACGTCCGAAGTCATGCTCAACGTCATTTCCAAACGTATCCTCGACCTGCCGGGAGCCTGATCGATGCCTCTGTATTTCGACGACGACCAGACGATGCTGGCCGACACCGCAGGCCAGTTCATGGCCGAGGAAGGTTCGATCAAGAACCAGCTCCGCCACTGGCGCGACCGCCAGTGCAAGGACGGCTTCGGCCATGCGCTGTGGCGGCAATTCGCCGAAATGGGCTTCACCGGCATGCTGGTGGACGAGGATGATGGCGGGCTCGGCATGGGCCAGGTCGAGGCGAATATCGTGCTCGAGGAAATCGGCCGCAATCTCACGCCTTCGCCGTTCCTGTCGTCCTCCGTGCTGGCGGCGACTGCGCTCAAGCATGGCAGCAACGACGTGAAGGGCCGCTGGCTACCCGATCTCATCTCGGGCGAGAAGGTCTATGGCGTGGCCATCGACGAAGGGCGCAAGCACCGCCCCGAGAGGATCGCGTGCAAGGCGGAGAAATCGGGCAACGGCTTCAAGCTTTCGGGCAAGAAGGATTTCGTGGTCTACGGCGCATCGAGCGAGATGATCGTCGTCGCCGCGCGCACTTCGGGCAGCGATAGCGACAAGGACGGCGTGACCCTGTTCGCCGTGCCCCAGGACGCCAGCGGCATGAGCCATGACAGCGTGCGCCTGGTCGACAGTTCGATGGCCAGCCACGTCACGTTCGATGGCGTCGAGCTCGATGGCGATGCCGTGATCGGCGAAGTCGATGGCGGGCGGCAGGTGCTCGATGCCATGCTGGTTGCGGGCCGTGTCGGTTCGGCGGCCGAAGGCGTGGGCGTGGCTCGCGGCGCGATGGACATGACCGTCGATTACATCAAGCAGCGCAAGCAGTTCGGCAAGATCATCGGCGAATTCCAGGCGCTGCAGCACCGCGCCGCACATCTGTATTCCGAAGTCGAGATCGCCCGTGCGGTGACCGTCAAGGCCGCGCAACTGGTCGATGGCGGCAGCGAGAAGGCCGACCTGATGGCCTCGGTCGCCAAGGCCAAGGTGGCCAAAGTGGCGGGGCTTGCGGTGCGCGAAGGCGTGCAGATGCACGGCGGCATCGGGATGACCGACGAATACGATATCGGCCTTTACATGAAGCGCGATCGCGCCCTGCAAGAATTCCTGGGCGACCAGTATTATCATGCAGGCCGCGTCGCCGAGATGAGCGGCTATTAATCAAACCGTCACCCTGGCGAAGGCTGGGGTGACGGTCGGCAGGCTCCGCCCCTGCGGCGAGCGATCCCGGCTTGTGCCGGGATGACGAAAGGAAAGATCAATGACACTTGAAGACCTGTTCAGCCTCAAGGGCCGGGTGGCGCTGGTAACCGGCGGCAGCCGCGGTATCGGCAAGATGATCGTCGAAGGCTTCCTCGCCGCCGGGATCGAGCGCGTCTATATCAGCGCGCGCAAGATCGACGAGATCGAGGAAACCTGCGCCGAGCTGGGCGAGCGTGTGATCGGCATCCAGGGCGACCTGTCGACCCTGGACGGGATCGAAACCCTCGTGGAAGAGCTTTCGAGCCGGGAAAACAAGCTCGACATCCTGGTCAACAATGCGGGTGCCGCCTGGGGCGTCGATTATCTCGACTTCCCCGAGGCCGGCTGGGACAAGGTCATGGACCTCAACGTCAAGACGCCGTTCTTTCTCACGCAGAAGCTCCACACTCTGCTGACTGCCGCCGCCAGCGCGGAACGGCCGGGCAAGGTTATCAATATCACCTCGGTCGACGGTCAGCGCGTCAACCCGTGGGAAACCTATAGCTATCAGGCCTCGAAAGCGGCGCTGATTCACCTCACGCGCCGGATGGCCGCGCGGCTGGTCAACGACCACATCTATGTCACCAGCCTTGCGCCGGGGGCCTTCCCATCGAACATGAACCGCGCGGCGCGCGATTTCGAAGAGCAGTCCGCTGCCGGGATTCCCTGCAAGCGCGTGGGCGACAAGCTCGATATGGGCGGAACTGCGGTCTATCTTGCCAGCCGGGCGGGCGATTACACGATCGGGGAAACCGTCACTGTCGACGGGGGCATCGTCAACGCCCTGCTGCCGAGCCATTTCGCGCAGCCCGGATGAGGAGGGGCGGCGTGGGGCGGCCGTCAGGCCGGGAGGATGCGATTGCGACCTTCGGATTTGGCGCGATAAAGCGCCTCGTCGGCCTGTTTCAGCGTCGCCGCATTCGCATCCGCGCCCCCGGCTGCCAGGGCCACGCCTCCTGAAAAGGAAATCAGGCCCATCGGTTCATCCGTCTCGCGCAGCTTGAATTCTCTTCTGGCAAGCTCGTGCCGGGCAAGGTCGAGCAGGTTGACGCCCGCTTCGACATTGTCCGACGGCATGATGAAGATGAATTCCTCGCCCCCCCAGCGTCCGACGAAATGGGGGCGGCAGATGTCTTCCAGCGTCTTCGCCACAAGTTTGAGCACGCGGTCGCCCACGCTGTGACCGTAGCGATCGTTGACCGACTTGAATTTGTCGATGTCGCATAGCGCGATAATGCGTGGCTCGCCCGCTTCGGCCAATTCCGCAAGATAGGCTTCGATCGCGCGGCGGTTGGCGAGCCCGGTCAGTTCGTCGCGATGGGCATCGTTGCGCGCGGCCTCGAGTTCTTCGCGCAGCTCCTTCACTTCCCGCATGGCATCGGTCAGGCGGCTTTGCGCCTGTTCGGACTGTTCGATCATGCGCCCGACGATCGACAGCGTATTGCCGCTATCGCCGGAAAATTGATCGGCTTCCTCGGTCAGTTCGCGGGCGAAGGCGCCGGTGGCATCGGCGGCCGAAGACGCAAGCTCGCCCAGCTTGATCGTCTGGTGGCGCAGATGGGCCGCGCGCTCGCCCTGCGCCTTGTCGGTCAGGCCATAGATCGCCGCGCCGCCGTGCCGGTCGAAGATCGTGTCCACTTCTTCCTGCTTGATGCGATAGCCTTCGTCGACGATTTCCTGAATAGCGCGGCCGATCGGGGACCCGCCGTCGAACAGGGCGATATAGGCGAGCGTATAGTTTTGCGGGCTCGGCGGCAGGCGGTGGCTCTTCAGGAAAGCCATCGTCTTATCGCCCTTTTCGAAATCAACTGCGGCCATCGCTATCCTGCAAGATCGAAGTGATATTGCGACAAATCGCACGAGCGATCCTGCCGCGCAACGCTTGACGTTTCGCGTCCCGATTGCGGTTTTGCGAGCGGGGTCATGATCGGTTTCAAGCCATGAGTTCGCGGACGAAGGGGATCAGCCCGGTCTGCCGCTGGCGTTTCATGCGTTCCGCATCGAGGATTTCGCGGACCTGGTCGAAGCAGGCCTCGACGTCTTCGTTGACCACGACGTAATCATAGGCGTCCCAATGGCTGATTTCCGCCCGCGCACGTTCCATGCGCGCGGCAATCACTTCGTCGCTGTCGGTCCCGCGGCTCCGCAGCCGACGCTCCAGTTCGGCGATACTCGGCGGAAGAATGAAGACCCGCACCACATCCTGCTGGTCTTTCTGGAACAGTTGCTGCGTGCCCTGCCAATCGATGTCGAAAAGAAAATCCTGCCCTTCCTTCAGCGCGTTGCGGATTTTGCCCTTGGGTGTGCCATAGCGATGGCCGAAGACCGGCGCCCATTCGTAGAAATCGTCTTCTTCGACCATTTGATCGAACTCGGCATCGTCGACGAAATAGTAATGCACGCCGTCGATCTCGCCGGCCCGGGGCGGACGCGTGGTGACGCTGACCGACAGCTTGATCTCGTCATCGGCATCCAGCAGCATGCGCGAAATTGTCGTCTTTCCCGCCCCGCTGGGCGAGGAAAGGATGAACATCAGACCCCTGCGGGCGAGCTTGTCGTGCGAGACGGTGGAATCGGCCATGCGCGCTGTTGGCGCATGGAGCGGGGACTAATCAACCCCCGCGCCGGGCATCCCGTCAAATCTTGCCGTCGGGATCGGCCTGGCGGCGCAGGGTTCGATCGCCCCGGCGCCGCGATTTGCGCCGCGACTGGCTGCGATCCAACAGGACCTTGAGCGCCAGCCCCGTACCGACGATCAGCGCGCCGGGGACCGATTTGGTCGCCACCTTGGTCACGCCATAGGCGGCAAGCGTGTGCACCAGACTGCGGTTCTCGACCGCGTCCTTGGCGAACTGCTTGCCATATTGCCGGCCCAGCACCGCTTTCTCCACCGCCATGCGCGACAGGCGGCCCGCGCTGCGCAGCATGATGTCATGGATGATGAGATTGGTGGCCGGGTTCGGGCTCGGGCCGGGGACGGCTTCGTCCTGCCCCGGTTGTCCGTCGGTTGCCCGTTCGAGCGTGTCGCCCACCGCATCGGTCAGGTGGTTGGGTTCGTCTGCGTCGGTAAGGCCGAGTCTAGCCATGTCCTGCCCCGTTCTATGCCGGGAAGGCCCGGCGCCTATTTCTTGCGGCCGAAATCGACCGTGACGACATTCGAGCCGTCTTCCGATCCTTCAACGGCTGCGTCATCGCACTGTTCCGTGCCATCGTTTTCGGGATGTTCGGTGGGCGCGGGACCCATATCCGCCACCGTCGCCTGGAACTGCAGCCCGAAATCGACCGCCGGATCGACGAATTGCGTGATCGCGGCATAGGGTATGTCGAGCTCGGCGGGGATCTGGTTGAACGACAGGCCGACGGCGAAGCCGTCTTCGCGCACGTTCAGGTTCCAGAACTTGTTTTGCAGCACGATGGTCATCTCGTCGGGGAACCGTTCGCGCAGACTGGCCGGGATCGAGACGCCCGGGGCGTGGGTCTTGAAGGTGATATAGAAGTGATGCGCGCCGGGCAGTTCGCTGCCACCCTGCTCGATCTCGCCCAGCACCCGGCCGACTACGGCACGCAGGGCTTCCTGGACGATGGAATCATAGGGGATCAGGCTGTCGGGCGTGTCGTCGCTCATGCGGCGTAGGTGGAGCGGCAGGCGGTCCGGGTCAAGCGGTTTAAGCGCGTCTTTACCCTATGGATAGGCGCATTTTCTTGCGCGGCGCCGCCCGCCCCTCTAGCGCGGCTGACATGCGTACAGGCCGGATCGAACGAAATACCGCGGAAACCAGAATTCTCGTCGAGGTCGATCTCGACGGAACGGGCACATACGATGTCGCGACGGGCATCGGTTTCCTCGATCATATGGTCGAACAGTTCGCCAAGCATTCGCTGATCGACGTGACGTTGAAGGTCACGGGCGATCTGCATGTCGACCAGCATCACACCACCGAAGACAGCGCGCTGGCGCTGGGGCAGGCGCTTGCGCAGGCGCTCGGCGACAAGGGCGGGATCGCCCGCTACGGCAGCGCCTATTCGCCGATGGACGAAACGCTGGCGCGGGTCGCGCTGGATATTTCGGGGCGGCCCTACCTCGTCTGGCGCGCGGGCTTCAGCCAGGAAAAGCTGGGTGAATGGGATACCGAGCTGATCGAGCACTGGTTCCACTCGGTCGCCCAGACCTGCGGCCTGACGCTGCATGTCGAACTGCTCTACGGCGTCAACAACCACCATATCTGCGAAGCGATCTATAAGGGGTTCGCCCGCGCGATGCGTGCGGCGGTCGAGGTCGACCCGCGCAAGGGCGGCGCCGTTCCCAGTACGAAAGGGCAACTCGGTGGCTGATCGTGCTGGGTTGGCTGTGCAACAGCCGCAAGGCCGGTCGCCCGCCTGCGGCGACGCGATCCTCGATCGCATGAGCGTGGAGGTCGCGCGTCCGGAGGGGCGTGCGGAATGCGGGAATGGGTGAAGTGGTCGCCCTGGTCGATTACGGGGCCGGCAATCTCCATTCGGTCGAGAACGCGCTGCGCAAGGTCGGGGCGGATGTCACCGTCACCGCCGATCCCGATATTCTGCGCGCGGCCGATCGCATCGTGCTGCCGGGTGTGGGTTCGTTCCGCGCCTGCGCCGAAGGGCTGCGTGCGGAAAGCGAGGCGATCGAGGCGATGCACGAACGCGTCTTCGTCGGCGGGGCACCCTTTCTCGGCATTTGCGTGGGGATGCAATTGCTCGCCACGCGCGGGCTCGAACATGGTGAAACCCCGGGGCTGGGGTGGATCGACGGTACGGTGCGCCTGATCGAGCCGGCCGACACCGGCGTCAAGGTGCCGCATATGGGCTGGAACGATGTCGCCCCCTTGCCGCACGCGCATGGGCATGAAGTGGTGGCCGAAGGCGAGGCGTATTTCCTCCATTCCTACCATTTCAAGGTCCGCCACCACGAGGATGTGCTGGCCATGACCGATCATGGCGGCGGGCTGGTTGCCGCCGTCGGGCGCGACAATTTCCTCGGCGTGCAGTTTCACCCCGAAAAGAGCCAGGCCTATGGGCTCGATCTGCTCTCCCGTTTCCTCGAGTGGACCCCGTGACCATGCGCCCGCTTCCCAGACCGGACCGAAACCTATGATCGTTTTCCCCGCCATCGATCTCAAAAACGGCGAAGTCGTGCGTCTGGCCGAAGGCGATATGGACCGCGCGACCGTTTATGGCGACGACCCGGCGGCGCAGGCGAAACTGTTCGCGCGGGCCGGTGCGAGCCATCTCCATGTGGTCGATCTCGACGGGTCCTTTGCCGGCAGCGCGCAGAACCGCGAAGCCGTCGAGGGCATCGTTGCCGCCTTTCCGGGCAAGGTCCAGCTCGGCGGCGGAATCCGCACTCCGGCTGATGTCGAGGGTTGGCTCGAAGCGGGGGTCGAACGCATCGTGATCGGCACCGCAGCGCTCAAGGACCCGCAGTTCGTCAAGGCCATGGCCCACGATCACGCCGGACGAATCGTGGTCGCAGTCGATGCGCGCGATGGCATGGTCGCCACCGATGGCTGGGCCGAAATTTCCGACGTCTCGATCGTCGACATGGCGCGCCGGTTCGAGGATGCAGGCGTTGCCAGCCTGCTGTTTACCGACATCGGTCGCGACGGCCTGCTAAAGGGCGTCAATATCGACGCTACCGTAAACCTGGCGCGGCAGGTGGAGATTCCGGTAATCGCCAGCGGCGGGGTCAAGAACCTGGCCGATATCGACACGCTGATGCAATTCGCGGGCGAGGGGATCGAAGGCGTGATTACCGGCCGGGCGCTTTATGACGGGCGGCTCGACCTGGCGGTGGCGCTGCGTGTGGCAGAGCGCGCATGACTGTCCGCATCCGCGTCATACCCTGTCTCGATGTGGCCGATGGGCGCGTGGTCAAGGGCGTCAATTTCGTCGACCTCAAGGACGCCGGCGATCCAGTCGAACAGGCACAGGCCTACGATGCGGCGGGCGCGGACGAGCTATGCTTTCTGGATATTTCCGCCAGCCACGAAGGACGCGGGACGCTGCTCGACATGGTGCGGCGCACCGCCGAGGTTTGCTTCATGCCGCTGACCGTGGGCGGTGGGGTGCGCAGCGTCGAGGATGCGCGCGCCCTGCTGCTGGCCGGTGCGGACAAGGTTGCCATCAATTCCGCCGCCGTCAGCAACCCCGAACTGGTCCGCGAGATTGCCGAGAAATTCGGCAGCCAGTGCGTCGTCGCCAGCATAGATGCGCGCGCCTCGACCAGCGGCGACCGGCGCGGCTGGGAAATCCACACTCATGGCGGGCGCAAGCCGACCGGGATCGATGCGGTCGAACATGCGATCCGGCTGGCCGAACTGGGCGCGGGCGAGCTGCTCGTCACCTCGATGGACGGCGACGGGACGAAACGGGGCTACGACGTCGAACTCACGCGCGCCATCGCCGATGCGGTTTCTGTCCCGGTCATCGCCAGCGGGGGTGTGGGCACGCTCGACCATCTCGTCGAAGGGGTAATGCGCGGCCATGCCAGCGCCGTGCTTGCCGCGTCGATCTTCCACTTCGGCGAACGCACGATTGCCGAGGCCCATGCGGCTTTGCGGGCGGCAGGCCTGCCCGCCCGGGGCTGATCGCCGGGCCTGTCCCGAGGCGGGACACGGGCTCGGCGCGCCGCTGCGCAATTTTTAGCAAATGGTATAAATACGCCATGACCAGCCAATTCATATCGCTGGCCGCGCAATTCGCGGATCTCGGTGGCCCCGCCGGCATTGCCGCGCGCCTGGTCGAACCGAGCGCGCTGACGCTGGTCGCCGTCGGGCTGGCGGGTGTGCTGGTCGGCCGCTTCCTGATGGGCCGCAACTCCGATTGACGCTGCGCGCATGCGCCGTGCATAGCGCAGGCCATGGATACGCTCACCCGCCTCGAACAGACCATAGCCCAGCGGCGCCAGGCCGATCCTTCGCAAAGCTATGTGGCGAGCCTTCACGCCAAGGGCCTGCCGCAGATCGCGCGCAAGCTGGGCGAGGAAGGGGTGGAAGCTGCGGTCGCGGCCCTGTCGGGCAGCAGCGAGGAATTGGTCGGCGAGGCGGCCGACATTCTGTTCCATCTTCTCGTCACCCTGAATGCGCGCGACATTCCTTTTGCCGCAGTGCTGGCCGAACTGGACCGGCGCGACGGGGTTTCGGGAATTGCCGAGAAAGCCAGCAGGAGCCAATGATGCCGATCGATCCCACTCAGCCCTATGACGACGAGAATATCTTCGCCAAGATCCTGCGCGGCGAGATACCCTCGACCAAGGTGTATGAGGACGAGTGGGCCTATGCTTTCGAGGATATCAATCCCCAGGCCGAAATTCATACGCTGGTGGTGCCCAAGGGCCGCTATGTCAGCTGGGACGATTTCGCCGAGAAGGCGAACGATGCGGAGATCGCGGGGTTCGTGCGCGCGGTGGGCAAGATCGCCCGCGATAAGGGGCTGGTCGAGCCCGGCTATCGGATGATGGCCAATATCGGCGCTCATGGCGGGCAGGAAGTGCCGCATCTGCATGTGCATATTTTCGGCGGGCAGCCGCTCGGCCCGATGATCTGGAAGCGTGGTTAGCGACTTTGGTTCGAGTCGGCTGATTCAGACGCTGCGCTTCGTACTAATTCGTTATTGTTTGTTCGCCTGACGGCTCGGCTGTTCCATCCCACTCCCCCACCCGGCCACCCATAGATCACCGTGCCGTGGGTGACCGGGTGGGGGAGTGGGATGGTACAGCAAGTTGGCGACGGACGTCGCCAGCGCACACAACAAAGACTCACTCTTGCCTTGACCGAATCCCCGCCGCGCTTTAACGGCGCGCTTGATTTCGGCGCGTCGGAATACCATTTCCGGCGCGTATTTATTTGACGAG
>CAMYIQ010000279.1 GCA_947258465.1 uncultured Erythrobacter sp. | reverse complement strand
GTCGAAGGCGGTCGTGGCCGCCAGTCTCCTTGCGCTCGGAGGAACGGCGATTGCCCTGCCTGCCCAAGCAGAAACCCGCGAAGAAACAGCCGCACGCTACGGGGTTCGTGCGTCGGTTCTCGACATCAGTCTTTCGCCATCGGGTAACAAAATCGCGTTCATTGCACCGGGGCCGCAGCATTCGGAAGTGTTGAATGTGATCGATCTTTCCGGCGATGCATCGGTCAAGACGATTGCCGGGAACACCGAGATCAAGGCCGATATGACTCAGTGCGAGTGGGCAACGGAATCCCGGCTTGTTTGCAAAGTCTGGGTGATGACACAGAATGATCGGGGACTGTTATTACCGTATGACCGCATGTTCGCGGTTAATGATGATGGGTCGGAATCCAAATTGTTGACCGAGCGACGTAGTTCGAGCGCTTTAGGTATCAGGCAGGATGGCGGCGACATCGTCGCATTGGATGTGGCCGGCGAAGATGGCCATATCCTGATGACGCGTGAATATGTGAAAGAGTTTTCGACCGGAACGCGGACCGCCAATGAAAAAGAGGGGTTGGGTGTAGACTTGGTCGATGTCGTCGACGGCAGCCGCCGCCCGCTGGAGCGGCCCGATGCAGAGGCGACCCGCTACATCGCAGATCAAACTGGGAGAGTTCGAATAAAAGTCCGTTCCCTTGTCGATGGTGGGGGGATGCTCAAGGGGCATCAGACTTATTTGTACCGCACGAAGGATAGCGATGCTTGGAAGCGTCTAGACGACATCAATATTGATGGACAAACTGTCAACGGTTTCACAGCTGTTGCAGTTGATAGCGATAGGGACGTCGGGTTTGGGTTCGTAACCCGTGATGGCTTCGATGCATTGGCCGAAGTGACGCTTGACGGATCGGCCAAGGGAAGGATGCTGCTCGCACGGGATGACGTAGACGTGGACCGGCTGATCAGGATTGGTCGCCAGCGCAGAGTAGTCGGGGCCAGTTACGCCATGGAAAAGCGTGAGGTCGAATATTTCGACAAGGAGCTGAAGGCCCTGGCCGGCAGTCTCTCGCAAGCCTTGCCCGACACGCCGCTCATCAACATCGTCGGTGCGAGTGCGGATGAAAACCGGCTGTTGATTGTCGCTTCCAGCGATACCC
Source organism: uncultured Erythrobacter sp. (assembly GCA_947258465.1). GTDB lineage: Bacteria > Pseudomonadota > Alphaproteobacteria > Sphingomonadales > Sphingomonadaceae > Qipengyuania. Next base: position 9,660 of record CAMYIQ010000279.1, on the reverse strand, counting down.
AGCCTGGGACCTCGTATCTTTTCGACAAGGAAACAAAGAGCCTCGAACCGCTTCTCGCGATTCGTAATTACCTGGTCGATCGGACTATGGGAGCGATGACTTCGATTACCTATCCGGCTTCGGATGGGACCAGTATCCCTGGCTATCTCACACTGCCGCCCGGGAAAGAAGCCGTGGGGCTACCCGCAATTGTCCTGCCACACGGGGGGCCATCCGCTCGCGATGAGTGGGGGTTTGACTGGATCGTGCAGTTCTTCGTCGCGCGTGGGTATGCTGTTCTACAGCCGAATTACCGCGGATCTTCTGGTTATGGTGAAGCGTGGTATGGCCGGAATGGCTTCAAGGCCTGGGATGTCGCGATCGGCGATGTAAACGATGCTGGTCGTTGGCTTGTCAGCCAAGGCATTGCCGATCCGGAAAGGCTCGCCATCGCAGGCTGGTCTTACGGAGGGTATGCCGCGCTGCAATCCCAAGTGCTCGATCCCGAACTGTTCAAGGCGGTTGTTGCAATCGCACCGGTTACCGATCTCAAGTTTATCCGCGAGGATGCGCGGGGATATACCAATGCCCGCGTTGTGAGCCGCTTCATCGGTGAAGGCCCGCATATCGATGCAGGCAGCCCGCTGCGACATCCAGAGAAGTTTTCAGCACCCGTCGCTTTGTTTCACGGCACGCTCGATCTCAATGTCGATGTGCGGCATTCCCGGGCGATGGCACGCGAACTGCGCAAGGCCGGAAAGCAGGTCAGCTATAGCGAGTTCGAGGATCTCCAGCACAACCTGGCGGATAGTAAGGTAAGGACGGACATGCTGGTCGAGATCGATACCTTCCTCAGCAAAGCTCTGGGTGGCTAGGAGGACCGGATACGGATACTGGCCTTACCGGAAGGCAGGGATGCCCGAGAGAAACGCGCTTTCCCTGCCGGTGTGCTATAAGCGCAGGGCGGGTACTCTCTCGGGCCTGCGGGTCGGCAGCAACCGCGAAGTTCGATAAATCCCTATAAGGAAGCGCAAAACGATCAGCCTTCTGATCGCGGGTTTCAAAGGCGATCAGCGTCGCCTTCGACGCACTAATGTTGTCGCTCAAGGAAGTCCGGAAGCCTTGCGCGCTTCTCTTGCGGCTTTGCCTGCGAGATCGAGCGCGCCATGCGTTCGATCTTTCTGCGCCATTTCGGGAGGCCTTTCTCCCAAGCTCCGTTCTTGATCGGCCCGCATGCCAATACACGAACGGGTTTGAAGCCGCAAAATCCGAGGACCTGTCGTTTCCAGCGCTTCACCAGGGCATTCCCATACATCAGACGCAGGAATAAAGGCGGGGTGTCCATGGTCACTATAACGTCGGCCGAGCGCCCGGCCATCAGTTCGTCCCACAGGGAGCTGCCTTCGCGATAGGCGAAAGTGAAACCGGGCAGGAACAGGCGATCGAGCAACCCCTTGAGTTCAGCCGGTTCGCTCCCCCACCACATGGGAAAGGCGATGACCAGGTGATCGCTGGCATCGAGTTTGGCTGCGAGTGCTCGCAACCCCGGTTCCCATTCGGTTCTGCGGGCATAACCGTGGCGCAGGACGGGCGTGAATGTGATGTCGCGAATGGCCACCACTTCCACTTCGGCGTCAGGGGGCAAGGCTTGCCGATAGAGATCGAGCAAATGTGACGAAAACCGGTCGCGGTCGGGATGTCCGTCTAACAGCAGAATTTTCATCGTCGAACACTCCCGGCCAGTGATCGAGCGTATCTCGCACCGATTTGCGTCGAACAAAAGAAAAAGGCGGCCCTGCGAGGGACCGCCCTTTTCGTGTCGCAGATTTCGCGGCTTAGCGCGAGTAGAATTCGACCACGAGGTTCGGTTCCATCGTGACCGGGTAGGGCACTTCGTCAAGCTTCGGTACGCGGGTGAAGGTCACCTTGTCGTTACCGTCGGGCGCGACATAGTCGGGAATTTCGCGCTCCGGCAGGCTCTGCGCTTCGATGACCAGCGCCATTTCCTGCGCCTTCTTGCCGAGGCTGACGACGTCGCCGACCTTGACGCGAGCCGAAGCGATGTTGGTCTTCACGCCGTTGAGGTAGATGTGGCCGTGGCTCACGATCTGGCGGGCGGAGAAGATGGTCGGAGCGAACTTGGCGCGATACACGACCATATCGAGGCGCTGCTCGAGCAGACCGATCAGGTTCTGACCGGTATCGCCCTTCATGGCGGACGCTTCCTTGTAGGTGCGCTTGAACTGCTTCTCGGTCACGTCGCCGTAATAGCCCTTGAGCTTCTGCTTGGCGCGCAGCTGCAGGCCGAAGTCGCTCATCTTGCTCTTGCGGCGCTGGCCATGCTGGCCGGGACCGTAGGAGCGCTTGTTGACCGGGGAATTCGGACGACCCCAGATGTTTTCACCCATCCGGCGGTCGAGTTTGTACTTGGCGCTCTTGCGCTTCGACATAAGTCTTTCCTTCGATTCGCTGAGCCACCCCGATGGTGGCCATTCAACCCGGCATCGCACCGCTGGACAGGTGTCCAGCGCGGCTACCGCTTCACCGGGGTGCGGAGCCAATTCGCGAAGGCGCGCTCCTAGCAATATTGTGCAGCGCGTCAAGCGGTAAGATAGGCGCTCGACAAGTAGGTTCAAGCGGGGCAGGGCGCTGCGCCATGAGCGAAGATTTCAAACTGCCCAACAACTGCACGAACATGGCTGAAGTGCGGATCGGGGTGGACCAGACAGACCGTGAGTTGATGGAACTGCTCGAGCGCCGGTTCGGCTACATGCGCGCCGCCGCCCGGATCAAGCCGAACCGCAACGTAGTGCGTGACGAAGCCCGCAAGGCCGAAGTGATAGAGAACGCACGGGCGGATGCCGAGCGCCGCAGCCTGCCAGCACAAGAGCTTGCGCAAATCTGGGACGACCTCGTCGAGATGTCGATCGCCTACGAATTGGAGGAATGGGACCGTATCAGGACTTAGGGTCGCGTCCCAAACTCGACATCACACCCCGCAAGGTTCGCACTTCCAGATGGTTCCAGCCCGGCTTGGTGAGGACACCCCGCAGGGTCCGACGTGTCGCTTCGGCGCGGGCTTCGGGCAGGAAATAGCCCTTTGGTTCCAGCAGGCGTTCGAGATGCCCGATCAGGCCGTCGAGTTCCTCCTGCGGTGCAGGGGGAAGGAGGTCTTCCTGCGTCGGCTGCACCAAATGCTCATGCCTGGACCACTCGTAAGCGCAGAGGATCACCGCCTGCGCCAAATTGAGCGAGCCGAATTCCGGATTGATCGGGACCGTCAGGATGGCGCGGGCAAGGGCAACGTCCTCGGTTTCCAGTCCCGAACGTTCCGGGCCGAACAAGATTGCGCTGCGGCCCTGCGCCCCGGCAATTTCGCGGCTCGCCTCTTCCGGAGTGACCACGGGTTTGGTGACCCCGCGCTTGCGCACCGTAGTGGCGTAGACATGCGCGCAATCGGCAACGGCTTCGGCGGTGGTGGCATATAGCCGAGCCTGATCGAGCACGATATCCGCACCTGCGGCCGCCGGCCCCGCCGAGGGGTTGGGCCAGCCATCGCGCGGTTCGACGAGGCGCATCTCGACAAGCCCGAAATTGAGCATCGCCCGAGCGGCCTTGCCGATATTCTCGCCGAGTTGCGGCCTGACGAGAACGATGACCGGCTTGCGAGTGTCAGCCGCGTTCATGGGCAGCCGCTTCCTGCACCGTACTGGCGAATTCCTCGAAATCGCGCGCTTCGCTGAAATCCCGATAGACGCTGGCGAAGCGGATATAGGCAACGCTGTCGAGACCACGCAGCCCGTCCATCACCATCTCACCGATGCGCTGCGAGGGGACTTCGGCTTCCCCGGCGGTTTCCACCTGCCTTTGGATGCCGCTGACAAGCTGGTCGATCCTCTCCTGCGGCACATCGCGCTTGCGGCAAGCGAGCGCGATCGATTGTTCCAGCTTGCTTCGATCGAAGGATTCGCGCCGGTCCCCAGTTTTGACCACGGTCACTTCACGCAGTTGCACGCGTTCGAAAGTGGTAAACCGGGCGCCGCAGCTCGAGCATTGGCGGCGGCGGCGGATCGATGTCGAATCCTCGGTCGGACGACTGTCCTTTACCTGGCTGTCGTCATGAGCGCAGAAAGGGCACCGCATTTACGGTCGCAGGCGTTTGTAGAGCATGAAGCCAGCGCCCGCGACAAGACCAAGCGGCCATGTCACCACGGGGAGTATCCCGGCGGCAACGGCGCCGACGGCTGCGCCGGTCAGCACCGGTTTGGTCGAAGGGTGGCTGAGGCCTTCCTTCGCCATGTCCTTGATTTCCGCACCCGCGTCGGAAACCAGATCGTGATCCTGATGCTGCGGTTCTTTATCGTCCATCGCTCGTCTCCTCAGCGGCCCGGATAGACGGGGAAGGCGGCGCAGAGCTCGGCAACCTTGCCGCGCACCTGCTCTTCTACCTGCCCGTCCCCTTCGGGGCCATTGCGCGACATCCCGTCTACCACTTCGCAGATCAGCGCGCCAATCTGGCGGAATTCGTCGGGGCCGAAGCCGCGAGTGGTGCCCGCCGGGGTGCCCAGGCGAATGCCGCTGGTCACGAAGGGGCTGCGGGTGTCGTAGGGAATGCCGTTCTTGTTGCAGGTCAGCCAGGCGCGGTCGAGACCGGCTTCGGCTGCCTTGCCCGTGACATCCTTGGCGGTGAGATCGACCAGCATAGAATGATTGTCCGTCCCGCCCGAGACGACGCGCAGGCCGTTCGCTTCGATGCCTTCGGCCAACGCACGCGCGTTTTCGACGACGCGGTGCGCATAGTCCTTGAAATCCGGACGCAGCGCTTCACCGAATGCAACCGCCTTGGCCGCGACCACGTGCATCAGCGGGCCGCCCTGCATGCCGGGAAACACCGCCATATTGATCGGCTTGGTCAGCTCTTCGTCGTCCCACAGGATTACGCCCGAACGCGGGCCCCGCAGGCTCTTGTGAGTCGTGGTGGTAACGATATGCGCATGGGGGAAGGGGCTAGGATGCGCTCCGCCTGCAACGAGACCCGAAATGTGGCTCATATCGACCATCAGATAGGCGCCGACCTCGTCCGCCACCCTGCGGAAGGCTTCCCAGTCCCATACGCGCGAATAAGCAGTGCCGCCGGCGATGATGAGCTTGGGCTTGTTGGCTTTCGCGATCGCCATGACTTCGTCCATGTCGATCAGCTCGTCATCCTTGCGCACGCCGTAGCTCACCGGATTGAACCATTTGCCGCTCATATTGACCGGCGATCCGTGGGTCAGGTGGCCGCCCGAATTGAGATCGAGACCCATGAAGGTATCGCCCGGCTGCAGCAGCGCGAGGAAGACCGCCTGGTTCATCTGGCTGCCCGAGTTGGGCTGGACATTGGCGAAGTTGCAGCCGAACAATTGCTTCGCCCGGTCGATGGCGAGCGTTTCGATCACATCGGCGTAATCACAGCCGCCATAATAACGCTTGCCCGGATAACCTTCCGCATATTTGTTCGTGAACACCGAGCCCGTGGCCTCAAGCACAGCGCTCGAAGCGATGTTCTCGCTCGCGATCAGCTCGATCTTGTCCTGCTGGCGGGCAAGTTCCTTGCGAATCGCGGCGTGGATCTCCGGATCGGCTTCGGCGAGCGTATCGTGCCAGAAACGGTCCATCGGATCGCGGTCGGTGTTGGCGGGCTGGGTGGCCAAATCAGATCTCCGGGTTGGATAGCTTGTCGACGCGGCGCTGATGGCGCCCCGTTCCGTTTGGAAGAGAGTCGGCGAATTCGGTGTCGAGAAATGCGGCAAGGCAGGCCTTGGCCATGTCGCTGCCGGTCAGGCGCGCGCCCATGGCGATGCAATTCGCATCATTGTGCTCGCGCGCGAGGGATGCGGACAGCGGTTCCGAGACCAGCGCACAGCGCACGGCGGGGTTGCGATTCACGCTTATCGAGATGCCGATTCCCGAACCGCACAAGGCAACGCCGCGCTCGGCGGTCCCGTCAGCGACGACGCTGGCGAGCTTGTAGCCGAAATCGGGATAATCGACGCTGTCGGTGGTCTCGGGGCCAAGGTCCGCGACCTCGTGACCCTGCTCGATCAACCAGTCGCGCAAGGTCGCCTTGAGGTCGAGGGCGGCATGGTCGGAGGCAATGGCGATACGCATGGGGGCGGCATAGGGAAACGGCTCGAGGAATGCCAGCGGGCCAATTCAAAAATCACCGGTCGAGGGGCACAAATTTGCGCGTTAACGAGGAGCCCGCCCCAGCCGGACGGACTCGCCCGCCGCCACGCTAGAGCCAGCGCCTGACGCGCCTTGTATAGCTATCGTAGGCTTCGCCGAACTTCGCTCGCAGCGCCTCTTCCTCGGGCCTGATCTGAAAACGGGTTATGAACCAGAGGAAAAAAGCCAACACGAGCAAGTTCAGAACGTCCCCCGTCGCGATCGCGATCGCCAGGAGGACGAGGGCCATGCCCACATACATGGGGTTGCGCGTAACCCGATAAATGCCGCCCGTCACGATTGTATCGCTCCTGGATGGATAGCGAGGATCGACCGTTGTTTCGGCCCTGCGAAACAGGCCCAGCGCCAAGAAGAGGATCACTGCTCCCGCCCCTCCAACGAGCCACGCCAGCAAGACTTGCCCCGCGAAGGCGACGTCGCTCGCGGGGGAAAGGCGGTCGATCCCCCACATCGCGAGGGCGGCTGCAATTGCCTGCAGTGCCGGGGGTATGGCGAGACGAATCGCGGGCGCCCTACTGATCCAAGAACGAACGCATCTTCCGGCTGCGGCTCGGGTGTTTGAGCTTGCGCAGGGCCTTGGCTTCGATCTGGCGGATACGTTCGCGCGTCACCGAGAACTGCTGGCCGACTTCCTCGAGCGTGTGATCGGTATTCATCCCAATGCCGAAGCGCATGCGCAGCACGCGTTCCTCGCGCGGGGTGAGGCTCGCAAGGACGCGGGTGACCGTTTCCTTGAGGTTCGCCTGGATTGCCGCGTCGACCGGGATGATCGCGTTCTTGTCCTCGATGAAATCGCCGAGGTGCGAATCTTCTTCATCGCCGATCGGCGTTTCGAGGCTGATCGGTTCCTTGGCGATTTTCATCACCTTGCGCACTTTTTCGAGCGGCATGGAGAGCTTCTCCGCCATCTCTTCTGGTGTGGGCTCGCGGCCCTGGTCGTGCAGGAACTGGCGCGAGCAGCGGACCAGCTTGTTGATCGTTTCGATCATGTGGACCGGGATGCGGATGGTGCGCGCCTGGTCGGCGATCGAACGGGTGATCGCCTGGCGAATCCACCAGGTGGCGTAGGTGCTGAACTTGTAGCCGCGGCGGTATTCGAACTTGTCGACCGCCTTCATCAACCCGATATTTCCTTCCTGGATCAGGTCGAGAAACTGCAGCCCGCGATTGGTGTATTTCTTGGCGATCGAGATCACCAGGCGCAGGTTCGCCTCGACCATTTCCTTCTTGGCGATGCGTGCCTCGCGCTCACCCTTCTGGACCTTGTTTACGATGCGACGGAATTCTTCCAGCGCCATGCCGGTCTGGCTGGCGATATCGGAGATTTCGGCACGGATGCGCTCGACCGCGTCGCCTTCCTTTTGGGCGAAGGCGGCCCATTTCTTGTCCTTCTTCGCGCGCGCCTTGAGCCAGCTATCGTCGAGTTCATTGCCGATATAGGCATCGAGGAAGTCGATCCGCTTGACCTTGTGACGTTCGGCCAGGCGCAGCATCTGGCCACCCAGCGCGGTCAGCCGACGGTTGAACGCATAGAGGTTGTCGACCAGGAATTCGATCTTCGTCGCATGGAACTGGACGCTTTCGACTTCGGCGGTAAGCTGTTCGGACAGCGCTTCGTATTTCTTTTCCTTGGCGGGCGGGAAAGCGTCGCCCTTCGCCATGACATCGACGCGCTCTTTCTGGAGCTTCTCGAATTTGCCGAAGAGATCGGTGATGCGGGCGAAGCGTTCGATCGCGTCGGGCTTGAGCGCGGCTTCCATCTGGGCGAGCGACATGGTGTTGTCCTCGTCGTCGTCCTCATCGCTCTTGGACGAACCCTCTTCGCCGTCTTCGCCTTCGCTGTCGTCTTCGTCTTCATCGTCGCGGATCGAAGGGCCGGCGGTTTCTTCCGAAATCTCGCCGTCGTCGTCTTCCTCTTCCTCGGCCATTTTCTCGGGCGGAGGTTCCTTCGACAGCATGGCGTCGAGATCGAGGATTTCGCGTAGCTGCATCTCCTCGGCGTTCAGCGCCTCGGACCACTGGATGATCGCATGGAAGGTGATCGGGCTCTGGCACAGGCCCATGATCATCATGTCGCGGCCCGCTTCGATGCGCTTGGCGATTGCGATCTCGCCTTCGCGGCTGAGCAGCTCGACCGCGCCCATTTCGCGCAGGTACATGCGCACCGGATCGTCGGTACGCTCGCCAGTGGCGGTCTTCTTGGCAGCCGGCTTTGCCGCGGCTTTGCTGTCCTTCTTGGGGTCGGTCGCGATTTCCTCGACCTCGGCTGCTTCTTCCGCAGCCGCTTCGGCTTCCTCGTCGTTTTCGACGATCTGCACACCCATGTCGGAAAGGGCGGACTGGATATCCTCGATCTGGTCCGAACTCATTTCGCCTTGAGGCAAGGCGTCGTTGAGTTCGTCATATGTGACGTAACCCTTTTTCTTCGCCTTGGTGATGAGTTTTTTGACCGACGCTTCGTTGAGATCGATCAGAGGAGCGTCGCCATCGTCCTTGGTCTTCGACTTGGTGGCCATAGAGATTTCAAATCCAGTCTATTCGCTTTGGGCGGGCCGCGATCCCGCCAAGATCAAGTATCCGATTCGCCGTCCGCTGCGGCTTTCCTGCGACCGAAACGCTTCAACCGCTCGTTAAGTGCCAGCAACCGCTCGCGCAATCGGGCCTGTTCGGCGATGGAGCCTTCCGGATCGCGTTCGAAACGCACTGTGGCCGCGCCAAGCGCAGCCTCGAGCGCGGGTCTTTCGACCAGCAGCGACACGGCCTCGGCCAAATCCTCGCGCGCATCACCCGGGTCGGTGCCTTCATCGAGGAAGGCGAAATGAGCTTTTGCCGGTGGGGCGGGAAGGCCTCGTTCGAGCGATATGGTCGATTGCGCGGACAAATCAAGCGTCTCTGCGGCCTCGAGCAGCGAATCGAGCGCCGGACCGACATTTTGGTCACGCCTGGCCAGCTCGGAGAGCGCTTCTTCGTGGCGCAGGATCTGGTCGGGAAATTTGACCAGCCCCGCAATCACCGCACGGGTCAGCGCATCGCGCGCACCGCCCTGCATGGCGCGGGTCAGACTGTCGCGCGCTTCGGGGGACAGCATCGGTGCGGGCTGTTTGAACGGCCCCTTCTTCCAATCTGAGCGAGAACGGAATTCGCGCTGCGGGCGGGGCGGGAAGGCGAAGGCCGAGAAGCGTTCGAGCAGTTCGCGTTTGTAGAGCGGACCGATATCGGGGTGCTGAATGCTGTCTACATGGCCGAGAAGACGCGCCTTGAGGCCCGCTTTCTCCTCCGGGGAATCGAGCGGGGCGGCCGCTTTCTCGAAATCCCAAAGCGTATCGAGCAGGCTCGCAGGGTGCGCGAGCAGTTCCTCGAGCGCGCCGACGCCTTTCTCGCGGATGAGGTCGTCGGGGTCGAGCCCGGCGGGCAGGCGCACGATGGCCAGCGAATGGCCGGGCCGCAGCATCG
>CAMYIQ010000278.1 GCA_947258465.1 uncultured Erythrobacter sp. | reverse complement strand
GCCGTCCTGATTGCCGATTATTACGGAGCGGAAGCCCCTTCCACCATCGACGAAGCCTTCACCGCGACGCGCAAGCTGCGGAGCGATCCGCAGGCGATGCGGCAGAGATTCCGCGCGGCACTCGGTCTCTTGCAAAGGCTCGAACCGAGCGCACCGCATTTGGCCATCGGCTTCTGTCTCGGCGGCATGGCGGTGCTCGAAATGGCGCGCGACGGGCAGGATCTGGCTGCAGTCTGCAGCTTCCACGGCCTACTCGATACCGCCCTCCCCGCGAAGGAAGCGATCAGGCCGCGCATCCTGATCTGCCACGGCGATGCCGATTCCATGGTTCCACGGGATCGGGTGGTGGCAATCTGGCAAGAGATGGATGCAGTAAAGGCCGATTGGCATTTCCACAGCTATGCCGGGGTGGAGCACGGCTTTACCAATCCGCATACTCTCGATGGCGCACCGAACCCGGCCTACAATGCTAGCGCCAACCGCCAGAGCTGGGCGGCCATGCTCAGCCTATTCGACGAAGTTCTCGACTGACAAAAAAGCCCGGACGCTTCCGCCCGGGCCTTTCTTTCCAACAATACGGAACTTACGCAGCGGTCGCGAAAGCGTCTTCGCCCAGCGCCATCATGCTGTCTGCACCGCTTTCAAGCTTGCGGCGCAGCGCGCCGACATCGGGCAGGAAGCGATCCATGTAATAGCGCGCGGTGGCGAGTTTGGCTTCGTAGAACGCCTTGTCCTCGGTGCCATTCGCCAGAGCGGCCTGGGCGACCTTGGCCATGCGCAGCCACATCCAGCCCAGCGTCACGATGCCCATGATATGCATGTAGTGATGCGCGCCCGCGCCCAAATGGTTGGGGTTCTGCATTGCATTGTTCATGAACCACATTGTCGCGGCCTGTTGCTGTCCGAGCGCTTTTTCGAGCTGTTCGGCCATCGCGCCGAGATCCTTGTCATCCTTGGCAGCCGCGATTTCGTCACCGACCGTCTTGAAGAAGGCCTGGATCGCGGCCCCGCCCTTGCTGGCGAGTTTGCGGCCGCACAGGTCCATGGCCTGCACACCATTGGTCCCTTCGTAGATCTGAGCGATACGCGCGTCGCGGACGAACTGGCTCATGCCCCACTCTTCGATATAGCCGTGGCCACCGAAGACCTGCTGCATATTGGTCGCGACCTCGTAACCCTTATCGGTGCCGTACCCCTTGATGACCGGGGTAAGCAGACCGATCATCTGGTCGGCTTCGGCGCGCTCTTCCTCGGTTTGCGCCTTGTGGGTAAGGTCGACTTGCAGCGCGCCCCACAGGCACAGGGCGCGCATGCCTTCGGTAAAGGCTTTCGCATCCATCAGCATGCGGCGCACGTCGGGGTGGACGAAGATGGGATCGGCCTGCGCGTCCGGTTCTGCGGGGCCGGTCAGCGCGCGGCCCTGGCGCCGGTCGAGCGCATAGGCAACCGCGTTCTGGTAAGCGACTTCCGCCTGGCTCAGGCCCTGGATGCCGACGCCGAGGCGCGCGGCATTCATCATGATGAACATTGCGGCGAGCCCCTTGTTCTCCTCGCCGACCATCCAGCCTTTCGCTCCGTCATAGTTGAGCACGCAGGTCGAATTTGCGTGGATGCCCATCTTGTGTTCGATCGAACCGCACATCACGCCGTTACGCTCGCCCACCGAACCATCGTCGTTGACGAGGAATTTCGGCACGACGAAGAGCGAGATGCCCTTGGTGCTGTCGGGCGCGCCGGGGGTCTTGGCCAGCACGAGGTGGATGATGTTCTCGCTCATGTCGTGCTCGCCGGCCGAGATGAAGATCTTGGTGCCGGTTATCGAATAGCTGCCGTCGCTCTGCGGTTCGGCCTTGGTCCGGATCATGCCCAGATCCGTGCCGCAATGCGGCTCGGTCAGATTCATGGTGCCGGTCCATTCATTGGAGATCATCTTAGGGAGATATTTCTCCTTCTGCTCCTGCGATCCCTTGGCAATGAGGGCCGAGACCGCGCCGTGCGTGAGGCCCGGATACATACCGAAAGCCTGGTTGGCGCTGGAAATGAATTCTTCCAGCACGAAACCCAGCACGTGCGGCATGCCCTGCCCGCCGAATTCTTCCGGCTGCGACAGCGTTCCCCAGCCCGCTTCGCGAAACTTGTCGAACGCTTCCTTAAAGCCTTTCGGAGTGGTGACCGACCCGTCCTCATGCCGGACGCAACCCTCTTGGTCGCCCGACTGGTTGAGCGGAGCGAGAACCTCCGAACAGAACTTGCCGCCTTCACTCAGGACCGCGTCGGTCACATCGGGGCTGACCATCTCGAAACCCGGCAGATTTCCATAGCCGGCGAGATCGAGCAGTTCGTTGACGACAAAGCGGGTATCGCGAGTGGGCGCTGAATAGATGGGCATCGGCGTGTCCTTGGGTTTGGGGCTGTGTAGGTGAGAACGGGGGGTGGATCAGTCGATATCGAGAGTTTCGATGTGTTCAATGAACTCGCTGAGTTCATTGATCGAGCTGTCGATATCGTCCCGCTGTTCCTTGAGTTTGGCGACATGCGCCTTGCACTTTTCGATCGTGACGCGGCGCTGCTCCACACGACCATCGCCGAGATCGTACAGATCGATCATCTCGCGAATCTCGGTCAACGAAAAGCCGACATTCTTGGCGCGCATGATCCATGCAAGCCGCGCACGATCGCGTTTCGAATAGATGCGCGTCAGGCCGACCCGCGACGGCGCGATCAGGCCTTCGTCTTCGTAAAAGCGCAAGGCTCGCGCCGTGCAGTCGAATTCGCTGGTAAGGTCCGAGATCGAATATTGCTCGCGACCGAGTTCGTCCGGCCGTTCGATATGGGCACCGGCATGACGCCGGTCGCCCGTTTCGGAAGGAACATCCTTGGGAAGCGGCTGTGTCATGCCCCTTCCATAATCGCACGTTTACGTAAGCGTCAAGTCTTGACGGGTTCGAGAACACCCTTGTCGAGACGTCGATAGAAACAACTTCGCGCCCCGGTGTGGCAGGTCGGGCCGGCCGGCTTGCACGCCATGACCAGCGCGTCCTGATCGCAATCGACCAGGATTTCGCGCACTTCGAGAACATCCCCGGATGTCTCACCCTTTTTCCACAGCCTGCCGCGCGAACGGGAATGGAAATGCGCGAAGCCCGTTACCTGCGTGGCCTCCAGCGCTTCGGCATCCATGAAAGCGACCATCAACACCTCGCGCGTTTCGTGATGGACGACGACCGCACTCACCAGCCCCTTTTCGTCGAATTTGGGCATGAAGGTTCTGCCCGCTTCACGTTCGGTCGGTTCGCTCACCCAGGGGCCTTTCGAATTGTTCCGGAAGGAAGTGTTTGTTGCATTATAACCACAAAGTCGACCGAAAATTGGGAACATCGGTAGATGACTGTTTGATGAAGGCCGCTTTTGGGGAACAAACGGTCTTGCAGGCAAGTGAGGCCTGCCCACCGGAGCAGCGGCGCCGCAGAGCGCCAGGTTCAGGGGGTCAATGGATCCGCTGCCGCGAACGAGGGTGTACGCGGCGCATCCGACAACGATGAGGGATGGACCCAGGTGCATGCTGGGGGGCTGCACCGCCGCCGTAAGGCAGGTCCGGTAATATTCGTCACGTGGCGCCCGGGATCGCAAGGTTCCGGGCGTTTCGTTTGTCGGCTACTTCCCGGGTGTTTTTCGTTTCCCGGACGCTTCGTCGAGCACCCGCGAGAAGCAGGCGATCGTCACCCGCCGCGCGCCGGCTCGTTTGAGCGCTTTGACGCAAGCCGTGCTGGTCGCCCCGCTGGTGAGCACATCGTCGACCAACAGGATATCCCGACCATCGATCGCCATCCCGCGCTTGGGATTTACCCCGATCGCCCCGGACAGCGCCCTTGCGCGCGCCTTGCGGCCGAGCCCACCCAGCGGCGGCGTGGGCTTCGTGCGCAGCAGAGCGTCGGCACGCAGGGTTCCGTGCCCGGCTTTTTCCAACTGGCGGCCCAGCAGAACCGCCTGATTGTAGCCGCGCTGCCACAACCGGCGACGGTGCAGGGGCACCGGTACGATCACCCTGTCGGCATCCGGTTCGGGCAGTCGCGCGGCGATGAGCCTGGCCAGCATCGGTGCGAGCGCGATCCGGCGGCCATGCTTGAAGGCCAGCACCAGCTTGCGCGATACCTCGGTATAGAGCGTGGCCGCCGCGATCCCGTCATGCACGGGCGGATGGGCAAGACAGGGGGCGCAGGTCGCGCCTTCGCCGGGGCCGCGATCGCCGAACGGCCTCTGACAGCGTACGCAGCAGGGATCGGACGGGATGACCAGTTCGTCCCAGCATTCGGCGCACAGCCCGCCCTGCTCACCGACCGCACTGCCACAGGCCGGACAGCGGGGCGGATAGACGAAGTCGAGCAGCGGCGCGAGGCTGGCGGCGAGGAGGCGGCTTGTCGACACATTCGCATGCTGCCCCGCTTGCGCGAGGCTGGCAAGCGCGGCAGGGCGTGGCCCGATGGCAAGCCAGGCCCCTCCCCAGATCTTCTCGCGCCGTCGCCGAATCGCCGGATTGCGCCGTGCCCGGGTGAGGCAGGCCAAGCGCGATGCGGCGCGCTACATCCTCGACGACATGGTCGAGGATGTGCTCGACCGGCTCGAATTCATCCGCCTCTCGCCGCAGCGGGTTCTCGTCATCGGCGACTGGACCGGTACGCTCGCCCTGTCGCTGCGCAGCCGCGGATCGGATGTGACCGAACATGACGTCGCAACGCTCGACGAAGAACATCCGATCGAGTGCGCCCCCTACGACCTCATCGTCAGCCTGTGCTCGCTCGACCGAGTCAACGACCTCCCCGGCGCGCTGCTTCACTTGCGCAATGCTCTGGCGGAGGGCGGAATGATGATCGCCAGTTTCCTCGGCGCGGGAAGCCTCGCCAATCTGCGCGCCGCCATGCTCGCCGCCGAGCCGGACAGGCCCGCGGCCCGGATGCACCCGCTGGTCGACAATCAGGCGGCTTCCGCCCTCATGCAGCGCGCGCTGTTCAAGCGGCAGGTGGTCGACAGCCGCACGCTTACCGCTTCCTTCGGCTCGCTCGATCGGCTCGTGTCGGATTTGCGCGATCAAGGCCTGGGCAGCGCCTTGGCGAATCCCCCTCCCGCTCTCGGCAAACCGGCAAGAGCACGGGCGGAGGCAGCGTTTCTGGAGGCTGCGAACAATAAGGGCCGGGTTCTCGAAAGTTTCGAGATACTGACCTTAACGGGCTGGAAAGACTGACTTCTCTCTATTTTAAATGCCCGCAGCAGCTCGGCATTTCGGCCTGAGACCCCCGCCTTCGCGGGGGATCAGTCTTTCAGGCTTGCCTGTGCCGCCGCGAGCCGGGCGATCGGCACGCGGTAGGGCGAGGCGCTGACATAGTCGAGCCCGGTCGCCTCGCAGAAGGCGATGCTCGCCGGATCGCCGCCATGCTCGCCGCAAATGCCCAGTTTGAGCCCTTCGCGTGCGGCCCGCCCGCGTTCGGCTGCCAGCTCGACCAGTTGGCCGACCCCGTCGATATCGAGGCTGACGAACGGATCGCGCGCGAAAATACCCCGGTCGACATAGGTCGTGAGGAAGCGGCCGGCATCGTCGCGGCTGACGCCCAGCGTCGTCTGCGTAAGGTCGTTGGTGCCGAAGCTGAAGAACTCGCCCACTTCGGCAATCTCGCCCGCCATCAGCGCGGCGCGCGGCAGTTCGATCATGGTCCCGACAAGGTAATCCACCGTGCACCCCGTGACTTCGAACACTTCGCCCGCAACACGGTCGACCACCGCCTTGAGCAGTTCCAGCTCGCGCCGCGTCGCCACCAGCGGGATCATGATTTCGGGCACCGGCGCTTCGCCGCTATCCTTGGCGACCTGGCAGGCCGCTTCGAAGATCGCGCGCGCCTGCATTTCGTAGATCTCGGGATAGGTGATCCCCAAACGGCAGCCGCGATGGCCCAGCATGGGATTGAATTCGTGCAGTTCGCCCGCGCGGCGGCGCAGCTTGTCGATATCGACGCCGGTGGCCTCGGCCAGTTCCTCGAACTCGGCATCGCCATGCGGCAGGAATTCATGCAGCGGCGGGTCGAGCAGGCGGATGGTGCACGGCAGGCCCGCCATGACTTCGAAAATGGTCACGAAATCGCTGCGCTGTTCGGGCAACAACTTGTCGAGCGCGGCGCGGCGGCCAGCCTCGGTATCGGCAAGGATCATCTCGCGCACCGCACTGATCCGGCTTGCATCGAAGAACATATGCTCGGTCCGGCACAGGCCGATGCCCTCGGCACCGAATTGGCGCGCCATGCGGCATTCGGTCTCGGTCTCGGCATTGGTGCGCACGCGCATCCGGCGATGCTTGTCGGCCCATTCCATCAGCGTGCCGAAATCGCCTGCGAGCTCGGGCTCGATGGTCGCGACTTCGCCCGCCATGACCTGGCCATTGGCGCCATCGATGGTGATGACATCGCCTTCCTTCAATTCGCGCGAGCCGATCGCAAGTGTGCGGCCTTCGCGCGCAATCGAAACTTGCGACGCCCCCGAAACGCAGGGCCGCCCCATACCGCGCGCCACCACGGCGGCGTGGCTGGTCATCCCGCCGCGCGCAGTGAGAATGCCGGTGGCGGCGTGCATGCCGTGAATATCCTCGGGGCTGGTTTCGACGCGGACGAGGATCACTTTCTCGCCGCGATTCGCCCACAGTTCGGCGGTGTCGGCATCGAGCACGATCTTGCCGCTGGCCGCGCCAGGCGAGGCCGGCAGGCCGGTGGTCAGCACATCGCGCGGGGCCTCCGGGTCGAGCGTCGGGTGCAGCAACTGGTCCAGCGCCATCGGGTCGACGCGCAGGATCGCGGTCTTCTCGTCGATGAGGCCCTCGCCCACCATGTCGACCGCCAGCTTGAGCGCGGCCTTGGCGGTGCGCTTGCCGCTACGGGTCTGCAGCAGCCACAGCTTGCCCTGCTGCACGGTGAACTCGATATCCTGCATGTCGCGATAGTGCTTTTCGAGCAGGTCGAAGAGATGTGCCAGTTCGGAAAAAGCCTCGGGCATGGCCTCCTCCATGCTCGGCTTGTCGGCCCCGGCTGCCTCGCGCGCCGCCTTCGTCAGATATTGCGGCGTGCGGATGCCCGCGACCACATCCTCGCCCTGCGCATTGACCAACCACTCGCCGTAATAGGCCTTCTGCCCGGTCGAGGGATCGCGCGTGAAGGCGACGCCGGTCGCGCTGGTATCGCCCATATTGCCGAACACCATCGCCTGCACGTTGACTGCCGTGCCCATGTCATGCGGTATGTCGTTCAGGCGGCGGTAAATCTTGGCGCGCTCGGTATCCCAACTGTCGAACACGGCGCTGATCGCGCCCCAGAGCTGTTCGACCGGGTCCTGCGGGAATGGCTTGCCCAGCTCTTCCTCGACGATGGATTTGTACTGCGCGACCAGTGTCTTCCACTCTTCGGCGGAAAGTTCGGTATCGGCGTAATAGCCATTGTCTTCCTTGGCGATTTCGAGCGCTTCCTCGAACAGGCCGTGATCGACGCCGAGCACGACATCGCCATACATCTGGATGAAACGGCGATAGCTGTCCCAGGCGAAGCGTTCATCGCCGCTGGTTTTGGCGAGGCCTTCGACCGTCTCGTCGTTGAGGCCGAGATTGAGCACCGTGTCCATCATCCCGGGCATCGACACTGCCGCGCCCGAGCGAACCGAGACGAGCAACGGATCGGCCGCATCTCCGAAGCCCTTGCCCACGGTCTTCTCGACATGGTTCAGCGCCCCGGCGACGTCGCTGCGCAGCTTCTCCGAAAAGTCCGAACCGCCCGCGAGATATTTGAGGCATTCCTCGGTCGCGATGGTGAAGCCGGGAGGGACGGGCAGGCCGATGCTGGCCATTTCGGCCAGATTGGCGCCTTTACCGCCGGTGACTGTCTTGTCCTTCTGCCGCGGATTGGTGTGCGGCGCGTTGCCGCCGAAGGTGAAGACCGTTTCCGTCATGAAAGCTCCTGACCGGGTGTCTGTAGGTGACACAAGGTTACAGGGGTGTCACCCTAATTCCAACAAAAGAAAGTATCTATTTACAGGTACTTGTAGCGAGTTTCGGTATCCAGGGTGACAGATCGGCCGAATTTTCGTCCCAGCGCCCGGGACGTGGCCGACCTATCCCTCGATCCGCGAGAAATCGGCCACTTTGTGCACCGCAGCACGAAAGCGTGCAAGCAGGTCGAGCCGGTGTGCCCGCTTGTTTTCTTCATCCGCATTTACCGTCACTTCATCGAAGAACCGATCGATCGGTGTGCGAAGCGATGCCAGCGCCGCCATCGCCGCCGAGAAATCTTCCGCCTCGATAGCCTTGGCCGCTGCCGGTTCCGATTGCGCCAGCGCATCCATCAGCGCCTTTTCCGCCGGCTCCGGCGTGTAGGAAAGTTGTTTCGTTGTCGCCCCGCCCGCTGCGGCGGCGTAGATTTCGCGCATCTGCGGGTCGTCGACATTCTCCAGCGGGTCCTCGTCGCCGGTATGTTCGATAGCCCCTTCCCTCGAGGGAAGGGGGTGGGGATGGGTGTTCGACGCCTGCGAGGTGGCACCCCCCACCCCCGGCCCCTCCCCCACGGGGAGGGGGGATTTCTTCAGGATGTTGGCTGCGCGCTTGTAGCCGGCGAGGAGGTTGGCGCCGTCTTCGGTGTCCATGAAGGACTGGAGCGCCTTTACCCGGGCGAGCAGGCGGACGAGATCGTCCTCGCCGCCGAGCGCGAAGACCGCATCGATGAGATCGTGGCGGACGCCTGCTTCGCGCTGCTGGACCTTGAGGCGGTCGGCGAAGAAGTCGAGAACTAGCGTTCTAGATTCATAATCCCATGATTTGAACAAATCCGAAAACGTATAGACAACGTCAGTCGGCGCAAACTCCAGATCCTGATTGATAATGCTCAGGCGAAGCTTCTCTGTATCGGAGAAATCAAGATCATTCTCCTGTAATCGATACCGAATATCCTTGCGCGCCCGGCGACTAGCCATCTCGATCCATGCAAGCGACGAAACTTTACAGGCCCGTATCATCGGTAGTCTAACGGTCGCGGCGCTGACGATCTGGAGTACCCCTAAAGCAGCGCGCCTAAGCGCGAACGGATCTTTCGATCCGGTCGGCTTCTCATCGATAGCAAAAAACGAGAACAGCGTATCCAGCTTGTCCGCCAAGCTCACCGCCACCGTTACTGGCGCGGTAGGAACCTCGTCGCCCTGCCCGACCGGTTCGTAGTGATCGCGGACCGCGTCGGCGACGGCATCGGGCAAGCCTTCGGCGCGGGCATAATAGCCGCCCATCAGGCCCTGCAATTCGGGAAACTCGCCGACCATTTCGGTGACGAGATCGGCCTTGCACAATTCGGCGGCCTGTTGCGCCCAGTCCGCCAACTGCTCCTTCGTCACCCCGGCCCCCGAGCCGGGGTTGGGCTGACCTTCTGCATCGCCTGAAGAAGCACTACCCCGGATCAAGTCCGGGGTGACGATACTCTCTTCCACCAGCCACCTTGCCAGCTTCGCCACGCGCTCGACCTTGTCGGCGACGGTGCCCAGCTTCTCGTGGAAGGTGATCCGCTCCAGCCCCTTGGCGTGCTCCGCCAGCGTTTTCTTGCGATCGACATCCCAGAAGAAGCGCGCATCGGCGAGGCGCGCGGCGAGGACCTTGCGATTGCCGTCGACCACGCGCGCGCCGCCGTCTTCCGCCTCGATATTGGCGGTGCAGATGAAGGCGTTGGCGAGTCTGGCCTCACCGGCACGGGGAGGGGGACCATCCGCAGGATGGTGGTGGGGCAGGTTCGGCTGCTCGGACCCGTCGCGATCGGCGGAAGGTGCCCCTCCACCACTTCGTGGTCCCCCTCCCCCGTCGGGGGAGGATGTGCAAACGAAATACTTCTGGTTCACGCGCGCGGTGAGCTGGATCGTCTCGGGCGGCACTTCGAGGAAATCCTCCTCGAAGCGGCCGAGCAGCGGGACGGGCCATTCGGTAAGGCCGGCGTTCTCGATCACCAGCCCTTCGTCTTCGACCAGCGTGAGGCCGGCTTCGGATGCGACCTTGGCGGCCCCTGAGCGGATCAGATCCTGGCGTTCCTCGTGATCGACGATGACATGGCCTGCGCGCAGCTTCATCGCGTAGTCATCGGCATTGCCGATGGTGATGTCGCCCGAATGGTGGAAACGGTGGCCCAACGTGACCGCGCCCGAGGTGACACCGTGGACCTCGCATTCGATCACATCGTCACCCAGCAGCGCAACGATGCCCGAAAGCGGGCGGACCCA
This sequence comes from uncultured Erythrobacter sp., assembly GCA_947258465.1. Classification (GTDB taxonomy): domain Bacteria; phylum Pseudomonadota; class Alphaproteobacteria; order Sphingomonadales; family Sphingomonadaceae; genus Qipengyuania. Next base: position 1,467 of record CAMYIQ010000278.1, on the reverse strand, counting down.
GCGCAGGCTCTCGGTGCTGATCGAGGCAGCGCCCCAGCGCATCGACTTGGGCCATGAGAAATCGCGGATGAGAGCGGGGATGGCTTCGGCGAGCAGGTCCTTGGTTGCGCGGCCGGGAATGTTCTTCACGGCGAAATAGGTCGCCCTGCCCTTGACCTCGCGCGTTTCGAGCTCGCCGCGTTCGACACCGGCCTTGCGGCAGAACCCGTCGACCGCCTGATCGGGCGCACCGACAGGCGGGCCTTTCAATTCCTCGCTGACGGCCTCGGTCGCGTCCGGAAGCCCGCGCGCAATCAGCGCAAGGCGGCGCGGGGTCGACCAGACGGTGATTGCGCCGGTTTCGACACCGGCGGCATCCATCTCGCGGCGGAACAGCTTTTCGAGCTCTTTGCGCGCCCCCGCCTGCATCCGGGCGGGGATTTCTTCGCTGCGCAGTTCGAGGAGGAAATCAGGCATCTGTGCCTCCCTTGCTCCGTTCATCTCGAGCGAAGTCGAGAGACCGTATCTGTGCGCCAGGCCAACGTGTCTCGACTGCGCTCGACACGAACGGATGTGTGGTCGACGGACTCATTTCGACCACTCCGGATATTTCTCGGCCCACACGGGCGCTTCCTTTTCCATATGCGCTTCGCACGATCCGCGTGCGAGATCGCGGACGCGGCCCATGTAGCTGGCGCGTTCCTGGACGCTGATCACGCCGCGCGCCTGCAACAGGTTGAAGATGTGGCTGGCCTCCACCGCCTGCTCGTAGGCGGCGATGGGCACTTCGTTGGCGAGCGCGTTCTTGCACTCGGCCTCGGCCTTGTTGAACAAGTCGAACAGGGCATCGGTTTCGGCGACTTCGAAGTTCCACTTCGACATCTGCTTCTCGTTTTCGAGAAACACGTCGCCGTAGCTCACACCGCGTCCATTGAAGTCGAGGTCGTACACATTGTCGACGCCCTGGATATACATGGCGAGGCGTTCGAGCCCGTATGTCAGCTCGCCCGCGACCGGCTTGCAGTCGAAACCGCCCATCTGCTGGAAATAGGTGAACTGGGTGACTTCCATCCCATCGCACCAGACTTCCCAGCCCAGCCCCCACGCTCCGAGCGTCGGGCTTTCCCAGTCGTCCTCCACGAAGCGGATATCGTGCTTGAGCGGATCGATGCCGATCACTTCGAGGCTATTGAGGTAGAGGTCCTGGATGTCGGGCGGGCTTGGCTTCAGGATCACCTGATACTGGTAATAATGCTGCAGCCGGTTCGGGTTCTCGCCATAACGGCCGTCGGTCGGGCGACGGCAGGGCTGCACGAAAGCGGCATTCCACGGCTCCGGCCCCAGCGCGCGCAGCGTAGTGGCGGTGTGGAAGGTGCCCGCGCCCATGCGCATGTCGTAAGGCTGAAGGATAAGGCAGCCATGCGCGGCCCAGAAATCGTGCAGCGCGAGGATCATGTCCTGGAAGGATTTTTGCGGATTGCGGTCCAT
>CAMYIQ010000277.1 GCA_947258465.1 uncultured Erythrobacter sp. | reverse complement strand
TTCCGATCCGTCTGCTCGGCGGCTTCGTCGCAGGCGAGGGCGGCACCGTCAGCGACACGCCTTTGGCGATCGGCTTCGATTCGCGCACGCGCGGCTTCGTCCCCGCCGAAATCATCGAAAGGTGCAAGCAGTTCGAAGCACGGGAGGATGTCGAAATCACCGCTCTGTTCATCGATTGCACCAGTGCCGAACTGCAGCGACGCTACAACGAAACCCGGCGCCCGCACCCGATGGCACGCGGCCGGCCTGCGCTCGACGGGATCAAGGCCGAACGCGAACTGCTGGAGCCGCTGCGCCGCTGGGCCGATATCGTGATCGACACGACCGATTACGCGACCAATCATTTGCAGCAGCTCGTGCGCGAACGCTTTGCGGCCCATGCCGAGGGTAACATGACCGTGACCATTTCCAGCTTCGGCTTCGCCCGCGGCATGCCGCCGCTGGCCGACCTGCTGTTCGACATGCGGTTTCTCGACAATCCGCACTGGGTCGAAGGGCTGCGCGAGAAAACCGGACTGGACAAGGCGGTGGGCGAACACATTTCCGCAGACCCCGCCTTCGCCCCGGCTTTCGAACGGATTATCGACCTGCTGCACGAAGTCATGCCGCGCTATGCCGCGCAGGGACGCAGCTATCTCAACATCGCTTTCGGCTGTACCGGCGGTCGGCACCGCTCGGTCTATAGCGCAGAGCGTGCAGCCGAAACCTTGCGCAAGGCGGGATTTTCGCCCACGGTCATTCACCGCAATCTCGGTTCGCGTCCTGCCGACCCGCTCGAGCGACGCTAGACCCCGGGGCAAGGAATGGTTAAGCGCCAGGCACGCATATCCTTCGGCATCGCAAACGGAACTGAAGCTGCATGATCGGCATGATCCTCGTCACCCACGGCAGACTGGCCGAACACTTCATCGACGCGATGGAGCATGTGGTCGGCAAGCAGGAAGGCGTGGCCACCATCTGTATCGGCCCCAATGACGATATGGAACAACGCCGCGCGGATATCGCCGACGCGATCAAGCAGGTCGATACCGGCAAGGGCGCAATCATCCTGACCGATCTGTTCGGCGGCACGCCCTCCAACCTCGCCATCTCACTGCTGGATACCGGCCATGTCGAAGTGATTGCGGGGATCAACCTGCCGATGCTCATTCGCCTGGCTGGTGCGCGCAAAAGCATGAATGTGGTCGATGCCGTCAACGCTGCGCAGACTGCGGGCCGAAATTACATCACGGTCGCCAGCGAATTCCTCGGCCAGGACCTCGAAACCGCGCGGAAAGCCTCTTGAGCGAGCTGCGCAGGAGCATCGAGGTGGTGAACCAGCGCGGCCTGCACGCGCGGGCCAGCGCAAAATTTGTCAATGCCGTGGCCGAACTGCCCAATGGCTGCACCGTGCGTGTGGCCAAGGGCGAGAACGAGGCGGCCGGCGGGTCGATCCTCGGGCTGATGATGCTGGGCGCGGCCAAGGGCGACAAGATCGACCTGATCGTCGCGGGCGACAATGCCGAAGCGGTGATGGCCGAACTATCCGCCATGATCGAGGACGGTTTCGGGGAGCCGTAGGATCATGGCCGAGCGCCGCCACATAACCGGTTTTTCCAATCCGACCGTCAAGGCCCTGCGCGCTTTGCGCGAGAAGAAGCACCGCAAGTTGGCAGGCAAATTCCTCGCCGAAGGGTTACGCCTGCTGACCGATGCGCGCGAATGCGGCCATGTGCCCGAAACACTCGTACTCGCCGACCGCCGCGATCCGCATCCGCTGCTGTCCGCGCTCGAAACCGCGGTCGAGGCCAGCGGCGGCGAGATCATCGAGACGACGCCCGACATCCTCGCCAAGATCACCGGCAAATCCAATCCGCAGGCCGTGGCGGGCGTGTTCGCGGAATTCGACACCTCGCTTGCCGCGCTCGACCGGAGCAGCGCCGATATCTGGCTGGTGGCGCAGGCGCTGCGCGATCCGGGCAATCTGGGCACGATGCTGCGCACCGGCGATGCCATCGGTGCAGGCGGGCTGATCCTGATCGACGATTGCGCCGATCCCTTCAGCGTCGAGGCCGTGCGCGCCAGCATGGGCGCGGTGTTCACGCAAGCCATCGCCCGTGCCGAATGGAGCGATTTCGAACGCTGGCTACGCAGTGTGCCGGGCCAACAGGGCGGCCAGCTTGTCGCCGCATCCCTGCGCGATGCCCAGCCTTATCGCGGTGCGCCTTACACTGCGCCCTGCTTCGTGATGGTCGGCAATGAAAGCCGCGGCCTGCCCGAAGCATACGAAATGGCCTGCGACCTGCGCGTCACCATGCCCATGAAAGGCCGCGCCGACAGCCTCAATGCGGCGGTAGCGGCGGCGGTGCTTGGGTACGAGGTGCTGGCGGGTCTGGGCGGCTGAACCGGAGCGCGCGACGCGGCACCGATCTAAGCGTTGTGCCGCAGACTTGCTTCGCGCCCCAAGCCGCTATACCCAAGCAATACACCCTTCGGCCCGCAGATTGCCTGCGCATGTGGATCAGCCCATGATATTTCGACTCGTTTTCCTGACATCGGTCCTCATTGCAGCGGCTTCACCGTTTCAGGCATTGGCTTCTGTAGCGGAGAGTGTTCGAGCCACTCTGGTGATCGACAATGTCGGCGTCATTCCCATGACCGAGAACGGCGAGACGCTGACCGGCCGGACTGTGGTGATCGAAGCCGATCGCATCGTCGCTATCCTGCCCGCCGACAGGAACCGCGACTTTGCGGGCGCGGTGCGGATCGATGGTTCAGGAAAATGGCTCGTTCCAGGCTTCAGCGACGTGCATGTGCATCTCGGCAACGATCGCATGTTGAGGTTGCTGACCGGGCGAGAGACACCCGCCGATGGAACCGCCATCCTCCAGGATTTCTTTACGCCCTATATCGCCAACGGCGTGCTGCAAGTTTTCGATCTCGCGTCAATGGCCGAGACCATTGGCCAACGGGTCGAGATCGAGAGCGGCCGCATTCTTGGCCCGCACATCGTCACCGCCGCCATGATCGATGGTGAAAATCCGATCCTTCCTTTCGGTATCTCCAGAATCGCGGCTTCCCCCGGGG
>CAMYIQ010000276.1 GCA_947258465.1 uncultured Erythrobacter sp. | reverse complement strand
GAAATCCCGGCCCAAATCATCGAGCGATGTCGCCGCGCCGAGCACCCGATCCATCCGTGTTCCATAAGCGCGCGCGAGACGCAGCAGCATCTCCGGCGGAACCCAGCGATAGCGTTCGCTTGCCCGCCCGAGGAAGGCCGCGAAATCGCCGTGAGGCATGTCTCCGCCGGGCAGGGGCGCATGCGCGGTCCATGGCTTGCCGGGCAGGGCGAGCACCTTTTCCAACTTGCCGAGTGCATGTTCGGCGAGCTTGCGGTAGGTGGTGATCTTGCCGCCATAGACCGAGAGGATCGGTGCGCCGCCCTCTGCTTCCAGTTCGAATACATAGTCGCGGGTCACGGTCGAGTTGCTCGCGGCACTGTCTTCGTAAAGCGGGCGTACGCCGGCATAGGTCGAGGCGATCTCATCCACGGTGATCGCGCTGGCGAAATAGCGCGAGGCCGCATCGCACAAATAACGCGTTTCCTCTTCCGAAATGCGCACTGCATCGAGATCGCCTTCATAAAGCAAATCGGTGGTACCGATCAGCGTGAAATCGCGCTCGTAGGGAATCGCGAATACGATGCGGCCATCGGGCTGCTGGAAAATATAGGCGTGCTCGCCGGGGAATCGGCGCGAGACGATGATATGGCTCCCCTTGACCAATCGCAGATGGGCAGGAGTGCCTTGCCCGAGAGCAGTCTTGGCAACTCGATCGACAAACGGGCCTGCCGCATTGGCAAGTGCGCGTGCCCTCACGGTTCGCTCGCCGTCCTTTGTGTCCAGGGTGGCGGTCCAGCAATCGGCGGAGCGCTCCAGTCCGGTGCATTCGGTGCGCACGAGCACATCGGCTCCGCGCTCTTCCGCGTCCTTGGCAGTCAGCACAACCAAACGGGAATCCTCGACCCAGCAGTCCGAATATTCGAAGCCGGTCTTCAGCCGGTCCTGGAGCACACCGCGGTGCGGCGCGATGCGCAGATCCACGCTTTTGCTTTTGGGCAGGCTCATCCGGCCACCGATGCGGTCGTAAAGCGCAAGCCCGAGCCGCAGCATCCATTTCGGCCGCATGGTCGGTTCGTGGGGCATGACGAAACGCAGCGGCCAGATGATGTGTGGCGCGTTGCGGAGCAGGACTTCGCGTTCGCGCAGGCTTTCCGCGACCAGGCGGAATTCGTAATGTTCCAGATAGCGCAAGCCGCCATGGACGAGTTTGGTGCTGGCCGAGGACGTGTGCGAAGCAAGATCGTCTTTTTCGACGAGCAACACCCGCATTCCGCGCCCCGCAGCATCGCGTGCAATCCCTGCACCGTTGATGCCGCCGCCAATGACAAGGAGGTCGTAAGGTTCGCTCATCGTGATTTGAGCAGCCGTCCTGCCACCGCGTCGAGCTTGGCCAGCAGGGCTTTATCATCCCGGTCCGGCGCCGTAATCACCGCGTCGCTCAATGCCTGGTCGATAGGGGAAGGGGTGCGTTTCTTCGGCAGGCTTTTGCAGAACGTCTCGATGACTTCACATGCCAGTTTCGAATTGCGCTGCATCTGCTCGACCACCTGGGCCATGTCGACGGCGTCGGTTTCCTCGCGCCAACAATCGTAATCGGTGACCATGGCGAGCAGGGCGTAGGGAAGTTCCGCCTCCCGCGCGAGCTTGGCTTCGGGCATCCCGGTCATGCCAATCAGTTCGGCGCCCCAATGGCGATACAGCTTGCTTTCGGCTCGAGTCGAGAATTGCGGCCCCTCCATCGCGAGATAGGTCGCGCCGTCGGCGCATTCGCCCCCCGCCGTGGCGACCGATCTGACTGCATGTTTCGACAGGCGCTGGCACACCGGATCGGCCATGGACACATGCGCCACGAACCCGTCGCCGAAAAAGCTCGACGCGCGGCCCTTGGTGTTGTCGATGAATTGATCGACCGCCACGAAGCGGCCGGGCGCCAGTTCATCGGAGAGGGATCCGACCGCGCTGACGGCGAGGATATCGGTGCAGCCCGCGCGCTTGAGCGCGTCGATATTGGCGCGCGCATTGATGGTGGAGGGCGCGATCCGGTGGCCGCGGCCATGGCGCGGAAGGAAGCGCACTCTGACATGACCGATTCTGCCGCATAATAATTCATCGGAAGGCTCGCCCCAGGGCGATTGCACCGGAATCCACTGAGCCTCCTCGAGTGCATCGATAGCATAGAGCCCCGACCCCCCGATGATGCCGATGGTCCACTCGCTCATGAAATCCCCTTGTCGAAAGCGCTTGTCCAGGACATCACGGGTGGCGACTGGCGTGCTCTCTGTCCAGAAATTTAGCGCCCGATGATATCGGCACTCATCGGGAAGCATGGATGAGACCGTGCGCCCGGAGGGGGCGGGGTACAAGCCCTTGTCGCTTTCGCATCCGTATTCATCGGCCCTTGATGCGGGCATTGCTTGACAGCGTCGTCGCTTTGCCGCGGAACGCATCCCCTTCCCGGTGCATAGAGAAGAACGATGGCTGAAACGACGATCGAACCGACATTGGCAAGCCTGAGTGAACGCTTGCGCATCCTTCACCGACAAACGCGCGAAACCCCGCTCTTCAATCCCGTTTTCCAGCTTTCGCTCGACCTTTCGCGCAAGCTGGAAGGGGGGGAGCTGAGCATCGAAGCGCTGGCCGGGCTGGTGGACGAATTGGAAACCCAGTCGCTCGGCACGCGGGCCGCACGATTGCGCCAGCTCATCGAGCCGCAGGACGCGGTGCAGAGGCTCTCGGCCCTGACCATTGCGAATGATGACTTCGAGAGGTTTCGGGCGACGTGGGAACGGCCCCACATGCACGCGGTCTTCACCGCCCATCCGACCTTTCTGCTGTCGCCGGGCCGGAGCGACGCGGTCGCGGAGGCGGTCCTGTCAGGCGACGAGCCCCGGCTTCGCGAAGCTCCGGAGGAGCCGGAGATCACGCTGCGATATGAACATGATCGCGCGATGGCGGCGCTCGCCAATGCGCAGGATGCGCGCGACCGCATGGTGCGCGGGGTTTTGCGGGAAGCGCGGCGGGCCTTTCCGGACAGATGGTCCGAACTTCAGCCGCTGCCGTTCCGCTTCGCCACCTGGGTCGGCTACGACATGGATGGCCGCACCGATATCAAATGGTACACGTCCATTGCGTTCCGTCTGGCCGAAAAGGCCCAGCGGCTGGGCCGGTATGCCGATACGCTGGCAGAAATCGATCCCTCTCACGATCTCGTCGCCACCCTGCGTGCCGCATCCGGCCGTGCCCGGACCAGCGCGGCGGAATTCGCCGGCGATCTATCGGATCCCGAAGCCCTTTCGGCAGCGGCGAACCGGTTGACGAAGGATGGCCCCGACAAGCTCCTTTCGCTCGCCCCCCTGATCGAGCAACTGGAAGACGATGCAATCGCGGGCGATGCCGATCGCGCCATTGCCCTGCACACGCTTGTCGCAGCTATGCGCGCGGACGGGCTGGGCATGGGCTGGATTCATTTCCGCGTTAACGCGAAGCAATTACACAATGCCATTCGGACTCGTCTCGGGGAGGCGGCGGATATCGATCTGTCGAGCCGGGGTGCCATTGCAGCGCTGCGCGAGCTCCTCGCCAGTGTCGAGCCGCAGAGCGCCAACTTCGCCAGCCTTGCAGTCGAAAGCTCGACCGCGACCCGCCAGTTTCTCGCAATGGCGCAGATCCTCAAGCATATCGATGCTGATGCGCCGATCCGCATGCTGGTTGCAGAGTGCGCACAGCCCTCGACCGTGCTTGCCGCGCTCTATTTCGCCAGATTGTTCGGGATCGCCGACAAGGTCGATGTTTCGCCGCTGTTCGAAACGGAAACCGCGCTCGAGCATGGCGGACGGTTCCTGGGTCTGCTCCTCGCGGAGCCGGACTATCGGGCCTATGCGCGAACGCGTGGCCGCGTCGCGATCCAGACGGGCTTTTCCGATGCAGGCCGGTTCGTTGGCCAGATTCCGGCCAGTCTCGCCATCGAACGCCTGCAGGGCCGTTTGGCCGAGGCAATGGACGCCAACGGCCTGAGCGATGTCGCAGCTCTGATCTTCGATACGCATGGTGAAGGCATGGGACGCGGCGCGCATCCTTCCAGTTTCGAAGACCGCATCGAATGGGCGCTCAGCCCATGGGCGCAACGGCGATTCGCGCGGGCCGGAATCGCGCTCGAACCCGAAGCGAGTTTCCAGGGCGGCGATGGATACCTGCTCTTCGCCACGCCCGATATTGCGCTGGCCACACTGACGCAAATCGTGGCGCACAGCCCCGCGCATACCGATCCCGACGTGCCGACCGATCCCTTCTATCGCCGAACCGATCTCAGCCTCGATTTCTACCGCGCGATCAAGGACCATCAGCGCGAACATCTCGAAAGCCGCACCTATAGCCGCGCGATTACCGCCTTCGGCCTCGGGCTGCTCAACGAGACGGGAAGCCGCAGGTCGCGCCGCCAGAGCGATCTCAATGCCGATCGCGAGATGAGCCTGCGGCAGATCCGCGCGATCCCGCATAATGCGATCCTGCAACAACTGGGCTATCCGGTGAACATCATCGCAGGGGTGGGCAGCGCGGCGGAAAGCAATATCGAGGAGGTGGGCGCCTTGCTTTCGGAAAGCCCGCGCGGCCGCCAGATCATGCGGCTGGTACGCGCCTCCAACGCTCTTGCCAGCATCAAGACGGTGGCCGCCTTCGGCGAACTGTTCAATTCTGCCTATTGGGCGACCCGTCCTTATCGCGGGACCGAGCCGCATCTGGCGCAGGCCTGCGAGGCTTTGGCCGAATATCTCATCAAAGACGATCGCAACGGCGTCTTCCGGCGCCTTGCTTCGCGGTTGCGTGTCGATGCGCTGAAGCTGCACCGGCTGTTCGATTTCGTGCCGGACGACGATCCCCATCCCGAACGCGAAAGCGTCCGCCGGGCGATCGGGGTGTTGCAGGCCGTACGGCTGGCCCTGCTTCAGCATATGTTTCTCAAGGTAGTCTCGGTGCCCGCCTTCAGCCGCGCCAACGACATCAGCCGCACCGATGTGCTGGAAATGGTGTTCACCCTGCGGATCGACGAAGCCCTGGCGCAGCTTCGCCGTGCCTTTCCCACCAGCTTTCCCCGCAAAGACGATTTCAGGCTCGACGAGCCGGGCGAATATCCTCGCGGCGAAGGCGAAGGATACGCCGCGATCCGCAAGAACTATATCGACCCTATCGAGCAATCCTATGCGCTGTGTCTGCGGATATCGACCGCGATTGCCAACGAATTCGGTGCCCACGGCTGATTGATATTGGAGTGAAACCGGCGCATTGTCTTCCCGTCCAATTGGGGGGAAGTAATCATGGAGAATTTTCTGCTTGGCGTTGGCGCCACGCTGCTGGCGCTCGGCGTGCTTGGTTACCTGGCCTTCCGGTTGTTTCGCCGCGGCCCGCTGACCTTCGCGATCGATGACTTTTACACCCATGTGGTCGATGGCGATGTCGGCCCTTTCATTCGCGACGTTCAGGCCGACGTCCCGCATGCGCAGGAATGCCGCCTGGATGACCGCCTGTCCTGCTCGATCCGCGATGCGGTGCAATCGCATAACCAGGCGGGTCGGCCCGACTGCAACGTGCTGCTGCTGTCGGGGGGCGGTCAATGGGGCGCTTATGGTGCCGGACTGTTCGACACGCTCAGCCGAAACAGCGCCAACGAACTGGCGTTGAACGATATCGGGGTCATCACGGGCATTTCGACCGGATCGCTTCAGACCTTGATGCTGATGGTGGCGCTCGACCCAAAGCAGACGCCGGAAATGCGCCGCTTCGCGCTCGATCGGCTGGTGTGGGGCTATTCGCCGAAAAGCGAAAGCGAGGTCGTCAAGCACACCAAAATGATCGGTGTTCCGGTCTACGGCTCGGCCGCAGGCACCGCGCCCTTGCGCAAGCGGATCGTCGAGGCGCTCATGCCAAGAGGCGATACGCGACTGATCGAGGCGATCGGGGAATCGAGCATCGAAGGGTTCGCCGGTTTCGTCGAGGCGGAACGCGGGGTGTTCCGCTATGCCGATATCAAGGAATTGGTGAATGCCGCCGCCAGTGCCACCGCTGCGGCGGAGGCACTGGCGGCGGCGACCATGGCCTCTTCCGCCATGCCCGTATTCCACCAGCAATTGCGCATCGCGGGCAGCGACGGAAAAGCGCTCGCACTCTATGATGGCGGGGTCCGCCGCTCGGTGTTCTTCGACCGCGCCATGGCCGCCGTCGACGCCGAAGTGCGCGAGCAGATGAAGAGCCATGCGCTGACCGAGGTTGCTAACGGCGTCACGCAAGACGCTTTCGTCGAGGATTACGAAGCGACGGCGCCGAGCGTCTATGTGGTACGCAACGGCCCCACGGCGCGCAAACCCGACGCGACGCTCAACACCAAATCGGGGCCGCTCAAGAATGGCCAGCGCGGTTACGATCTGCTTGTCAATGAAAGCGAGATCGGCGCGATTGCAGCGCTCAGGCTCAACAATCCCTACGGCCGCATCATGCTGACCAGCGCGGATCGTTACGATACTTTCCCCAGCGATGTGGGAGAAAACTTCAAGCAGGACGAGATGTTCAAACCCGCCTTTATGGCCCGTTTGCGCGATCTTGGTCGCCACAAGGCAGAACGGCCCGAGGGGCCATGGTGGCCGCTGAGCAAAATCGACGGGGCTTGAGAAGCGCCGCAAAAGCGGCGGTCACACTGTACGGCCCGAACCGGGCATTCGCTATCCGCCTGCCCTAGGTGGATTACGTATCGCGTTCGGCACCATGCATGGCGAGAGCTGTGTGCCTTGGCAGACCTTGCAAGGAAGGCAGCAAAGTATGGCCACAACACCCCCGCACGAACCGGACCGGATCGACCCCCAGTCGCCGCCCGAAACTCCGGCTCAGCCGGACGAGCCGATTCCGGACCGACAGCCCGAGATTATCCCGACCGAACCCGATTTCGACGAACCCGATCGCAGTCCGGACGAATATCCCCCGGCGACGAATGGAGCTATTTAGTGGCTTAGCAACAAGGGGATCGGAGGATCGGACAGCATGTCGCGTGTCACGCCTCCGAGCAGCCGTTCGCGAAAGCGCGAACGACCGTAAGCGCCCATGATGACGATCCCCGCCTCGCGTATCTTTGCCGCATCGATCAGCGTCGCAGCGATCGATGTCTCACCCTCGCGGGCAAGTTCGGTAATCAGCGGCTCGATATCGTGACGGGCGAGGAATTTTGCTGCTTCCGAGGTCGGCAAACCCCGCCCGTCAGGGCTCGCCTTCTCTCTGACGGCGAAGATGTGGACCTCCGACGCCGCGCTCAGTATCGGCTGCGCCGCCTGAAGGGCATGGGCGCTTTCCGAAGACCCATTCCATGCGACGACTGCAGGCGAATTCAGGGCCAAGCCGTTGGCCGATGGGGGTACCACGAGAACCGGAGCCCTTACGCCGACGACTGCTTCGGTGACCAGCCGTGACGGTTGCCCGGCATCCCCGACGGGGTTGCGCGATCCCAGAATCACCATGTCCGACAGCGGCGCCAGATGATCGATCTCATCGACAGCATCGCCTTTCGTGCGGACCCAGTCCCATCGTACCCCTTCGCCGGTCAGACGGCTTTCCATCTCTTTCTGAAACCGGTCGGCATTTGCGCGGAACGAAGCGGCCATGTCCATCGCCAGGGAAAAATAGAGGTCTCCGGGCATTCCGAATTCGTAGGGTACGGCCTGGAGACAAGTGATGTGGCTATCGAAGCGCCGAGCGACGTCGAGAGCGGCTTGGAATCTCGCCTCCATCGCCTCGTCGTCGTGAATATGGAGCAGTATCGAGCGCATGGAACTCCCTTTCGGTAGCCGGTTCTGTCCCCCGGCTCCTAGGCGGCAGAGGCATTCGTGAAAATACGCAAATGTCCTGAAGGGTAGCCTCGGGATTTTCCGTATTTGCGCTCGCATATGCCGGGGCCACGATTGCGCCGAGTCAGGAGATATGGCTGCCATGAGCGACTGGAGCCTTGTAAAGCTGGAGATGGCCCGTTCGGCCGGCTATCCGTTCGGTTCTGTCAGTCGGGCCTATTTCATCCGCGTCCCGCTCGATCGGATTGGCATGATAGATGGGGCCGGTGTGGCGCAAGCCCCGAAAAGAGCAACCGTGAGGCGCTTTTGGCCGAATGAACCGGATATGTCCGATATTCGCCTTACGGTCGATGGCGAAAGCTCCTCCGGCAATGCCATCCCCTTCCCTTCCGCCGGCAAAACCCGTTCGGTTCGGGTTCTGTGCCCGGCGAAGCAGCCCGAGATTGCAAGAGAGCGCGTGTGACGGAACCCCTTGTTCTGAACTTCACCGAAGTATCGAAAACCGACGTCGGCCTCGTGGGTGGCAAAAGCGCCTCCCTCGGCGAATTGATACGCTCGCTCGTTCCCCGGAGGTCGTTGTCCCTCCCGGTTTTACGACGACGGCACGGGCTTTCAGGCTGTTTCTCGAACACAATGATCTCGACAGCGCTATTGTGGGCCTTTTCGCAGCCCACGCGGCGATCGTCAGCCGCGAATTCGGCCTTCCGGCGATTGTCGGGACGGGCAATGCCACACGGATTTTGAAGCCCGGCCAGCAGGTGACCATCAGCTGTATCGGCGGCGATGTGGGGGTCGTCTATAGCGGCGAGGCGGAGGTCGCCGTCGAGGATATCGACCTGAGTACCGTGCCCGAAACCCGAACGAAGGTCATGCTCAACCTTGCCGATCCGGGTGCTGCCAGCCGCTGGTGGCGGCTGCCGAGCGACGGCGTGGGCCTCACTCGGATGGAGTTCGTGATTGCCAATACCATCAAGGTCCACCCGATGGCTTTGGTCCGTTTCGCGGAACTTGAAGATGCCACGGTCAAAGCGGAGATCGAGCGGCTGACCGAGGGTTATTCCGACAAGCGGGACTATTTCGTCGAGCATCTCGCCCAGGGCCTTGCGCGGATCGCCGCAGTGCATTTTCCCCGCCCGGTGATTGTACGGATGAGCGATTTCAAGACCAATGAGTATGCCGGACTGGTCGGCGGGGCCGCCTTCGAACCCGAAGAAGAAAATCCGATGCTCGGATTTCGCGGTGCATCGCGCTATTACTCGGAACGCTACCGTGCGGGTTTTGCATTGGAGTGCCGCGCGATCCGGCATCTCCGGGAAACCATGGGGTTTTCCAACGTGGCGATCATGATTCCGTTCTGCCGCACGCCGAAGGAAGCCGATCGTGTGATCGAGACCTTGCGCGAAGAAGGGCTGGCACGGGGCCGCGACGGCCTCGAACTCTACATGATGTGCGAGATCCCATCCAACGTCGTCCTGGCAGGCGAATTCGCTCGGCGATTCTACGGCTTCTCGATCGGGAGCAACGATCTGACGCAGCTCACGCTCGGAATCGATCGCGATTCCGAACTTCTGGCAGGTCAGTTCGATGCGCGCGATCCGGCAGTCGAGTGGATGATCCGCCGAACTGTCGAAGAGGCGCATCGTGCGGGGGCAAAGGTGGGGCTATGCGGTCAGGCGCCGAGCGACGATCCGGAATTCGCACGGTTTCTCGTAGAATGTGGGATCGATTCGATCTCCGTCACTCCGGATAGTTTCATCGCGGTCAAAAACCATGTGGCGTCAGCCGAACGGACACGTAGTAAAGGCGACCCAAAGCAGGAGACGGGCGCATGATGGACATCGGCACACTGACGCTGAACCCCACTCTCGACGTTGCGTGCGAGGTCGAGCAGGTCATTCCCATGCGCAAGATGCGCACGCAAAACGAACGCTACGACCCTGGCGGGGGCGGGATCAACGTGGCGCGGGTCTTTGTCCGCCTGGGGGGAAATGCCCGCTGTTACTATCTGTCCGGCGGCGCGACCGGCATCGCATTCGACGGTCTGCTTGACGTGCACCAGCTTGTCCGCTCGCCGATCAGGATTGCGGGGGCGACCCGGGTCAGCACTGCGGTCCACGAAAGCAGTACGGGCCAGGAGTTTCGCTTCGTCCCGGGTGGACCCGAGGTAACGGAAGAGGAATGGAGCGAATGCCTCTCGAGACTGGAAGACGCGCGCCACGATTTCCTGGTCGCCAGCGGATCGCTTCCGCGCGGCGTACCGTTGGATTTCTACGCAAGGGTCGCTGCGATCGCGGCCAGGAACGATACGCAATTCGTTCTCGATACGTCGGGTGAAGCGCTTGCCGCCGGGATCGAAGGCGGAGGCGTCCATCTCGCGAAACCGAGCCTCGGAGAGTTTCGCGCCCTAATCGGTCACGATTTGCCGGACGATACGGCAATCGCCGAGGCCGCGACCGAATTGGTGCGCACCAAGAAGATCGACTATCTGGCAGTCACCATGGCCGAAAGAGGGGCGCTGTTGGCGAGCCGCAAGGGCGTGCTGCGCTTGCCCGCCATAACGGTCGAAACGAAAAGCGCGGTGGGGGCGGGCGATAGTTTCCTGGCTGCGATGGTCCATGCGCTCGCATCCGGTAAGACACCGGACATGGCTTTCCGCTTCGGGCTTGCAGCCGGCGCTGCCGCCGTGCTCACTCCGGGTACCGACCTGTGCCGCGTGGAGGATGTAGAACGCCTGTTCGAGCGCTCGCTCGCGAGTGGCTGAGAAGCGACTTGTTATAATATAACAAGTCTGCGTCATTTAGATGCTTTTCAGCCCTTCTCATGGCAACCTTCATTTGCTAGAGGGCTGCCAGCCCATGACTGTAAGCTATCGTCGCCTTGTCCCAAATCCGTTCATCGTCCTGCTGATGCTGGTCGCGATGGTTTTTGTGACTGCGGCGGATGCTGCGGCCTGCGGGGCCGAAGTGATGCCGGAAGCCCCTGCTGTGCTGATTGACGGTAATGGCGGTTCGGTTGCCTCGGCCGCCGACGCCGTTGAAGAGCCAGACGATGATGCCGCTCCGGCAGAGCAGCATGGCGTGTGCAATCATGGCCACTGCCATCACGGGGCAAGCTTCGCTGCTCCCGTTCAGAAAACCGCGGCTATGCATGAGCCTGCTCTTCTTGTTTCAGCTCCGGCGATGATCCTCGTATCGAGTGTCAGCGATCGACTGAGGCGTCCTCCTCGCGCCTGACGACCGTCATCGCACTGCGTGCTGCAGTGCTTTTCGGATCGTCAGCAGAGGAAATTTCCAGAAATGTCAGCCATCAATTGGCGGGGGGTCCTGATTGCAGGGCTGTCCCTCGCCGCAATCGCCACGCCCGTGGCGGCGCAGGAGCGTGAGCGCCTCTCGCTCGACGATGCCTTGCGCCGCGCGGATGTCGTTACGGGTCCTGACCAGGCCGCGCCCAATCCGCGCATAGCCGGTCCGCAGGCGCAGGCCGATGCCGCGCGCGCGCTTGTTGGCCAGGCTCGGCTCCGGCCCAACCCCGAAGTATCCCTCGAAGTCGAAAATATTGCGGGTAGCGGAGCGTTTTCTGGTTTGAGCGCAACCGAATACACCCTCTCCATCGGACAGCGTCTAGAGCTTGGAGACAAGCGCGGGACGAGGGTTCGTGCAGCACAGGCCGGCGCAAATCTTGCCGATCTGCGTGCCGATCTTGCGGATGTCGACCTCGCCTTTTTCGTGCGCGAACGCTACTTGGTGGCGACTGCCGCTGCGGCGCGTGTCGAACTTGCGCGCGATGTCGTCACACGTAACGAAGAACTGGCGCGGATTGCCGGCCTGCTGGTCGAGGTCGGTCGCGAGCCTCCTTTGCGTGCGCTTCGCGCTGAAGCTGCTTTGGCGGAAGCAAGAGCCGAGCTCGAAGCGGCGGACGCGGCGAGCGTCGCCGCGCGTGTGGCGCTCGCTTCGCTGTGGGGCGAACAGAGCCGCCCTCCCACGGTTCCTGCAAGCTTCCCAGCCATCGACCCGCCTGGTCTCCTTCTCGCCGCGACGGATGGTCTTGCGCTGAAGGTCGCTCGGGCGGAAAGCAGGGTGGCAGCAGCCGAAATTGCGCGCGAGCGCAGCCTGCGGGTTCCCGACCCGGTGGTTTCGGGGGGCGTTCGCCGCTTCGCGGAAAGCAATGACAACGCTTTTCTTGTCGGTGTGTCCATCCCTCTTCCATTCAGCAACCGCAACCAAGGCAGCATTGCTGCCGCAGAGGCCGAATTCAGGGCAGCATCCGCGCGTGAGGCGGTGGCACTGGCAGATTTCGAGCAGGCGGTGACGCGTGCGCGTGCCCAGTTCCTTGCCGCCGAGATGCGTGTCGAAACGCTTTCGGCCACGTCGCTTCCGCAGGCCGAAGAGGCACTGCGGCTCGTCCGCATCGGGTACCGCAACGGCCGATTCGCTCTGATCGAGGTGCTCAGTGCTGCCGAGGCGCGCGACGCCATTCGTGAAGCGCTGATCGCGGCGCAGGAAGAACGAGGTCGGGCTGCCGCCGAACTCATCCGGCTGGCAGCACAATGAGGAAAATGATCATGAACCGCAGAACACTGGCGATTATCGCCGGGGCAATCATACTGTCCGCCGTCATCCTGTCGATCTTCTGGCCCGATGGCGCCCAGGAGGCCGGACCGGTCGAAACAGCGAGCGAGGCCGAACTGCCCGAAGGGCTCGCCTTGCTCGATGAGCAACAGATCCGTGCCGCAAAGATTTCGGTCGAGACCGTTGGCCGGGGCTCGGCCGTCGAGCTGGTTTTCCCGGCGACAATTGCCGCCAGCCCGACAGGGAGTGCGCGGATCGATGCGCGCGCGGCAGGCGTCGTGCGGAGCGTGAACAAGACACTGGGCGACTATGTTCGCGCCGGGGAGACCGTCGCGCGCATCGAAAGCGCGGATGCCGCTGCGCTGGCTTCCCAGCTCAACGCGGCCCGGGCGCGGGTGAATGAGCTATCGGCGGCCTACGAGCGAGAGCGCCGTCTCTTCGAAGCCAGCGTGACCGCGCGCCAGGATCTGGAGGCGGCAAGGGCCAATCTCCAGGTCGCCCAATCCGAATTGTCGCGCGCGCAGGCAGCCGTTGCTGCTGCCGGCGTCAGCGGGGATGGAAGATCGCTTGCCGTTACCAGCCCGCTTGCGGGTCGGGTCACGGCTGCGCCGATTATACTGGGCGCATTCGTCGCTTCCGGCGAGGAACTTTACCGCGTTGTCGATCCCAATGCGATGCAGGTCGAGGTGGCTCTACCTGCCGCCGATGCAACTCGCATCGCTCCTGGTGACGAGGCCACTCTGGAAGTTGGCGACGACAGCGAAGTCGGCGCCCGCGTCCGCTCCGTAACGCCCTCACTGGATATGGAAAGTCGCAGCGCCACGGCGGTTCTTGCGCTGTCCCGGCCGATACCCGGATTGCAGCCTGGCGCTTTCCTTCAGGCACGGATCCGGCCTTCGGAGGAGGTCGACCAAACCCGGATATCGGTTCCCGAAGACGCGGTGCAGACCATCGATGGTCAGGACATGGTTTTCGTGCGGACCCGTCGCGGATTTCAGGCGCGACCCGTCGTAACTGGCACCCGATCGGGCGGCCAGGTCGTCATCGAATCCGGTCTCGAACCGAAATGGCGGATCGCCACTGCGAACGCCTTCCTGCTCAAAGCCGAGCTCGAGAAAGAGAGCGCCGAACATGGTCACTGATAATCCATCCGAGGGTCAGCACCTCGAAAAGAAGCATGGTCATGGCCTTATTGGCATGATCCTCGATGTAGCGGTCCGTTTCCGCTGGGTGATGATCGTCCTGACGGTCGGGATCTCCATCTGGGGGGCGCTCAACCTTTTGCGCCTGCCGATCGATGCCGTTCCCGACATCACGAACGTCCAGGTACAAATCAACACCGAGGCACCGGCCCTTTCGCCGTCACAGGTCGAGACCCAGGTGACGTATCCGGTCGAAACGGGCCTGGCCGGTATCGACGGGCTCGAAATGACTCGTTCGATTTCGCGCAATGGCTTCAGCCAGGTCACCGCCATCTTCGAGGAGGGGACCGATATCTATTTTGCGCGCCAGCAGGTGAATGAACGGCTGGCACCCATCACCGCCTCGCTTCCCGAAGGTGCGGAACCGGTCATGGGGCCAATATCCACCGGCCTTGGCGAAGTACTCATGTACACGATCGAGTACGAATATCCGGGCGGCAAAGGTGCACCTGTCGGCGGGGCAACCGGCTGGCAAAGCGACGGTAGCTTCGTCACCGAGCGCGGCGATCGTCTGGGCAGCGAGGTTGCCAAGGCGGCCTATCTTCGCACGGTACAGGATTGG
>CAMYIQ010000275.1 GCA_947258465.1 uncultured Erythrobacter sp. | reverse complement strand
ATAACCGGCACTGCCAATGCGGTGATCGATTACGCCACCAAATTCGGATCGGGCGAACGCGCGGTCGGTGGCTCGACCATTACCCAGCAGGTCGCCAATAACCTGCTGCTGGGCGACGAATATTCGGTTACCCGCAAGTTGAAGGAAATGATCCTTGCCACGCGCATCGAGAGCGTGCTGACCAAGCAAGAGATCCTGGAGCTCTATCTCAACGAAATTCCGCTCGGTCGTCGTAGCTTCGGCGTGCAGGCGGCCGCGCGCGCCTATTTCGACAAGGATGTCGGTGATCTCGACCTCCACGAAATGGCCTTCCTGGCGATTTTGCCCAAAGCTCCCGAACGCTATGGCCGCGAACGCTATCGCGACATGGCGATAGTGCGGCGCAATTTCGTGCTCGACCAGATGGTCGCCAATGATTTCATCAGCGCCGCGGAAGGCACGGCGGCAAAGCAGTTGGACCTCGGGCTCGTCCGGCAGCGGAGCGAGCGCTCCGCCGATGCGGGCTATTTCCTCGAGGAGGTGCGCCGCCAGTTGATCGACAAATTCGGGGAAACCGCCGACGATGGCCGCAATAGCGTCTATTCGGGCGGGCTATGGGTGCGCACCTCGCTCGACACCGGGCTGCAGGATGCGGCCCGCGACGCGCTACGCGCGCAGCTCATCAGCTATCACGGCAACCGAGGTTTCACCGGCCCGATCGCCACGCTCAATCCGGACAATGGCGATCTGACATCGCAGCTTGCCTCGTCCAATATATCGATAAACTACAAGGATTGGCGTATCGGTGTGGTGACTGCGCCCGGCCGGGTCGGTTTCGCCGATGGCGAGGAATACGCGCTGTCGGGAGGCCCGTCGACACTCGAGGCGGGGGATGTGGTCGCGACCGTGAAATCCGGCAATGGCTACGCGATCCGCGGCGTTCCCGAGGTGTCGGGCGCTTTCCTGGCGGAAGCACCGCAGACGGGACGGATCCTGGCCATGCAGGGCGGATTCGATAGCCGCCTGGGCAGCTTCAACCGAGCGACGCAGGCGCTGCGGCAGCCCGGTTCGACGATCAAGCCCTTCGTCTATGCCGCGGCGCTGGATCAGGGGATGACCCCGGCGACCCAGGTGCCCGACCAGACCTTCTGTGTCTGGCAGGGGGCAAAGCTCGGTGAGAAGTGCTTCCGGAATTTCGGCGGCGGCGGTGGCGGAGTGCACACCATGCGCTGGGGCCTGGAACAGAGCCGCAATCTGATGACCGTTCACATCGCCGATGATGCCGGCATGGACAATGTTATCGAAACCATGGCCCGCCTCGGCATCGGCGAATACGAGCCCTATTATGCCTTCGCCCTGGGCGCGGGGGACACCACCGTTGCCCGCATGGTCAATGGCTACGCCGCGCTGGCCAATTGGGGGCGCCAGAACGAAGGATCGGTGATCGATTACGTTCAGGATCGCGACGGGAAAGTGATCTTCCGCACCGATACCCGCGATTGTTCCGGTTGCAACATGGAAGAATGGGACGGCCAGCCGATGCCGCGCTTCGATGTCTCCGGCCGGCAAGTGATGGACCCGCGTACCGCGTTCCAGATGGTTCACATGCTGCAGGGCGTGGTGACGCGGGGTACGGCGGTGCGCCTGCGCAGCCTCGATCTGCCCCTGTTCGGCAAGACCGGGACGACCAACGGTCCGACCAATGCCTGGTTCGTCGGCGGTTCGCCCGAGATTATCGCGGGGATGTATGTCGGTTTCGACCAGCCGCGCAATCTTGGCGGATGGGTGCAGGGCGGCAATACCGCCGCAACCATCATGAAGCGGTTCGTCGAAGCGACGAAGGATCGCTGGACGGCAGAGGATTTCATCGCTCCGCCGGGCGTCCGCATGGTCAAGATCGATCGCCGAAGCGGCAAACGTGTATTCGATGGTACGCCCTCGGATGAGCCTACCGCTGCGATCATCTGGGAAGCCTTCAAGCCGGACACGGAACCGCCGCGCTCCACCCGCTCCGACGCCATTGCGGCCAAGCGCAACGAGATCCTCGAACTGATCCGGCGGGGCAGGCGCGGTGCCACCAGTGCCGCCAATAGCGGCCGAGATGACGAGCCGAGCGACTTCGTCGAGGATCAGGGCGGAATTTACTGACGCGCGCGCCTGGCGGGCGCTGCACTTTACAATCCGCCCGCGCGCATTAGGGGCAGGATCAATCCCAAGCGAAGGAATTTTCTATGCGTGCCGAAGGGCAGGCCCACATCGAACGGATCGAAGCAGCGCTTTCGCTCGTGCGGCAGTCGCTCGACTGGGAACGCGCGCTGCGCCGCCTGGAAGAACTCGATGCACGTGTTCAGGATCCGACCTTGTGGGACGATCCCAAGCAGGCCCAGGCGATCACGCAAGAGCAGAAACGGCTCGAAACCGCGATCAACACGGTCCGCGAGATCGAAAGCGAGATGGGCGATGCCATCGAATTCGTCGAGATGGGCGAAGCCGAGGGCGACGCCGATATCGAGCGCGAAGGCCTCGACACGCTGGCCCGTCTTGCCGAGCGGGCCGACCGTGACAAGGTCCAGGCGCTGCTGTCCGGTGAAGCCGACGGCTACGACACCTATCTTCAGATCAATGCCGGTGCAGGCGGTACGGAAAGCCAGGATTGGGCCGAAATGCTGCTGCGCATGTATGCCCGTTGGGCCGAGCGCCGCGGTTTCAAGGTCGAAACCGTGGAATATGCCGCCGGAGACCAGGCCGGCATCAAAAGCGCGACGCTGCTGATCAAGGGCGAGAACGCCTATGGTTATGCGAAGACCGAAAGCGGCGTGCACCGCCTGGTGCGGATCAGCCCTTATGATAGCTCCGCGCGCCGCCACACCAGCTTCAGCTCGGTCTGGGTCTATCCAGTGATCGACGACGATATCGATATCGAAATCAACCCGTCAGATCTCAAGATCGATACGTACCGCGCAAGCGGCGCGGGCGGGCAGCACGTCAACACGACCGATTCCGCCGTGCGCATCACTCACCAGCCGACCGAAATCGTGGTCGCCAGCCAGAACGATCGCAGCCAGCATAAAAACCGCGCCACTGCGATGAACATGCTCAAGGCACGTCTGTTCGAGCGCGAAATGGCCGAGCGCGAGGCGGCCGCCTCGGGCGAATATCAGGAGAAGAGCGATATCGGGTGGGGGCACCAGATCCGCTCTTACGTCCTCCAGCCATACCAGATGGTGAAGGACCTGCGCACCGGCGTGCAGTCGCCAACGCCCGACGACGTGCTCGATGGTGCGCTCGATCCTTTCATTTCGGCAGCGCTTGCGCAGCGCGTAACGGGCGAAACCGTCGAGGTGGAGGACGAGGATTGAGGCGCCAGTTCGCCTCGATTTCCTCTCTGGCACTGCTCGCGGCCTGTAATGGCGACGCGATCAGCGGTGACGAAGCGCCGCGCTTCCCCGAACCCGATCGCCCGGTTTCCGAAGTAGGTTCGAACCAGTTTTCGACCGAAGACCAACGTGACAGCCGTGGCGAGGCGAAAACGGTCATGGATCTGGCGGAGATTGCCGAAGGCATGACCGTGGCCGATATCGGTGCGGGTAATGGGTATTATACCGTGCGGCTTGCCGAACGGGTAGGCGATACCGGGCGCGTTCTCGCGCAGGACATCGACAGCGACGCGCTTAGTCGCCTCGGTCGCAGGATCGAGCGCTATCGACTGGAAAATGTATCGATCCGGCTTGGCGAACTTGCCGATCCCAAACTGCCGGCCAACAGCTTCGATCGCATTTTCATGGTCCATATGTATCACGAGATCGAGCAGCCTTACGAATTTCTCTGGCGAATGTGGCCGGCTTTGCGTGATGGCGGGCAAGTGGTGGTGGTCGATATCGACCGCCCGACCGACCGCCATGGGATCGATCCCCTGCTGCTGAGCTGCGAATTCGAAGCGGCGGGGTACGAGCTGGTCGCCTTCAAGGATGCGCCAGAATTGGCCGGGTACTATGCACAGTTCAAGGCAGCCGCTACGAGGCCGGCACCTGGAGAGATTAAGCCCTGCCGCGGCGATCGTGCCGCGCTGGGCGAAGGGGCCGAGCGCCCTGCCAAAAGAGAGAAAGCGTAACACATGAGTTTCAAGGGTCTCGAGCCGATCACCTATGGCGGCAAGGAAGTCTGGCCGCTGGTCGAAGGCGGCAAGGGCGTCTCGGCTACCAACCATATGAGCTCGGGTGCCTGGGCGGCCGCAGGTGGGATCGGCACGGTCAGCGCGGTCAATGCCGACAGCTATGACGAAGACGGCAACCCGATCCCGCAGGTCTATACGCAGGCCACCCGCAAGGAACGCTTCGAACAGCTCGTGCGCTACGGCATCGATGGCGGCACCGAACAGGTCAAGCGCGCGCATGACATCGCGGGCGGCAAGGGCGCGATCAACATCAACGTGCTGTGGGAAATGGGCGGCGCGCAGCAAGTGCTGGAAGGCATTCTCGAAAACTGCCCCGGCCTTGTGACGGGCGTCACCTGCGGCGCGGGCATGCCCTACAAGCTCGCCGAAATCGCCGCGAAGCACAGTGTCCATTATCTACCGATCATCTCCTCCGCCCGCGCCTTTCGCGCGCTGTGGAAGCGCAGCTATTCGAAGGTGCCCGAGTTGATGGCCGCCGTGGTCTATGAAGACCCCTGGCTGGCGGGCGGACATAACGGCCTGTCCAACGCCGAAGATCCAACCCGGCCGGAAGACCCGTACCCGCGCGTCAAGGCGCTGCGCGACACGATGCGCAAGGAAGGTGTCTCGGAGGAAACCGGCATCGTCATGGCCGGCGGCGTGTGGTTCCTGCGCGAATGGGAAAACTGGATCGACAATCCCGAACTCGGCAAGGTGCTCTTCCAGTTCGGCACCCGCCCGCTGCTGACGCAGGAAAGCCCGATCCCGCAGGTCTGGAAGGACATGCTGCGCACGGTCGAACCGGGCGATGTCCTGCTGCACAAATTCAGCCCGACCGGGTTCTATTCAAGCGCGGTCAAAACGCCGTTCCTCTACGATCTGATGCACCGCAGCGAGCGGCAGATTCCGATTTTCAAGCGCGATGAGGAAGACGGCACCATCCCGCTGATGGATCACGGCAAGGCGAAGTACTTTTTCGTTCATCCCGGCGATCAACGCAAGGCGCAGGCCTGGATGCATGAAGGCTTTACCGAAGCGCTCAAGACCCCCGATCGTACCGTGGTTTTCGTCACACCCGAAAGCGCCGAGCAGATCCGGGCCGACCAGCAGGGCTGCATGGGTTGCCTGTCGCATTGCCAGTTCTCGAGCTGGAAGGATCACGACGATCACACAACCGGCCGCCTCGCCGACCCGCGCAGCTTCTGCATTCAGAAGACCCTGCAGGACATCGCCCATGGCGGCGATCCGGACGAGAACCTCGCTTTCGCCGGCCACGCGGCCTACCGCTTCAAGCAGGACCCGTTCTATTCGAACAACTTCACCCCCACGGTGAAGGAACTGGTCGATCGGATATTGACGGGAGACTAAGGGGCGGCGCTCAGCGCCACAACTGCATCGAGCGGATCGCGTCGGGCATCCGGGCATCGCTGTCGGGGCGCGAGAGAACACGCTCGACCAGCTTCCATTTGCGTTTGATCTTCGTTTTCTGCCAGAGATCGGTGACCCAGCTGTCTCCGCTCCAGTCGTGGTCGCCCGTTCTCGCCTCAAGCCCCATGCGGGTGGCGAAAACGGCCACGTTACCGTGGCGACGGACATAAACGTCGTCGAAGCGATAGCCGGTGCAGCGAAACCGCGTGGTTGCCGCCTCAAGCCAGCTCGCCCGGTCGAGGATGGTAGGCTTCTCCGAACCCAGCAGAAAGATGAAATCGCGCGCGGCGATGGCCTTCATCTGATTGCGGTCGCGCTGCATCCATGCGCGCATCCACAAGTGTTCGAGAGCTTCTATCTTGGCCGAGAATTCATCCATGAGAGCAGCGCTTACATCATGGCGCGGGCCGGGCAAGCCTTCTCAGCCGAGGCCGGTCAGTACCTGATCCGGCGGCCTGTGGCCGTCTGCCCACATGCGGATATTGGCGATGACCTTGAGCCCGCTATCCTCGCGGCCTTCGCGCGTCGCGCTGCCGATGTGGGGCAGGGTCATCACGTTGGGATGGCGGATCAGGCGGCGGTCGACATTGGGTTCGTCGGGATAGACGTCGAGCCCCGCCCCCGCGAGCTTGCCGCTCTCCAGAGCCGCGATCAGCGCTTCCTGGTCGACAAGATCGCCGCGCGCCGTGTTGATGAGGCTCGCGCCGTTTTTCATCAGGCCGATCCGCCGCGCATCGATCATATGGTGCGTATTCGGCCCGGCAGGACAATGGAGCGTGAGAATGTCGGCCTTTCCCATCAATTCGTCGAGGCTTTCGACCCAGCGGGCGTGGAACATGCGCTCCACCGCTTCGGGCAGGCGCTTGCGGTTGTGATAGGCGATCTCTAGCCCAAAGGCGCGTGCGCGGTGTGCCACCGCCTGGCCGATGCGCCCCATGCCGACGATGCCCAGCACCTTGCCCGCCAGCTTGGTGCCCAGCAGCGCGGTCGGCGTCCATCCGGTCCACTTTCCGCTGCGGATCAATTCCACACCCTCGCGAATGCGGCGAGGAACTCCGATGATCCCGGCCATGGTGAGATCGGCGGTATCGTCGGTGAACACGCCCGGCGTATTGGATACGATAATGTGCCGGTCCGCAGCGGCATCCAGATCGATGTGTTCCGTCCCGGCACCGAAATTGGCGATCAGGCCGAGATCGTCCCCCGCGCTTGCGATCATGTCCGCATCGATCAGGTCGGTGACGGTGGGGACAAGCACATCGCAATCCTGCATCGCTTCGATCAGTTGCTCGCGCTCGAGCGGCACATCCTCCGGGTTGAGGCGCACGTCGAACAGCTCGCCCATTCGGTCCTCGACACTTGGCATCAGGTGGCGTGTGACGAACACGCGCGGAGTGCGATCGAGACGTTTGGCGGGGCGGGTATCGGAACGTTCCATGCGGGAACGATCGCTAGGACGCGGGGAGGGGAGCGGTCAAGGATTCGGATGCGCGAAGAGCGTTGACTGTTCACCGTCTATAGTCGATTCAGTTGGCCATGTTTGCGCGGCTTTTCATACCTTTCCTGATATTCATGGGCCTGGCCGGGCCGGGTCACGCGCAGGACCGCGAAGTGCCCTATTGGGCGAGCATCCGGGCCAGCGTGCTCAACATGCGCGTGGGGCCGAGCGCCGATTACAAGATCGACTGGGTTTATCGCCGCCCCGGCCTGCCGGTGAAAGTCCTTCGCCTGATGGAAGGCTGGAGACTGATCGAAGATCCGGATGGCGCGCGGGGCTGGGTGGTTGCCCGCCTGCTGAGTCCGGAGCGCGCGGCGATCGTTATCGGCGAGGGCGTGGCGGATATGCGCGCGGATGGGAACGATGGCGCAACGCTCAAATGGCGAGTCGAGCCCGGCGTGGTCGGGGTCTTGGGCGATTGCGCCGATGAATGGTGCGAATTTGCGATCGGAAACCGCCAGGGCTTCGTTCGCGAATCGCGCCTATGGGGTGCGGGCGAGCCCTAGCGCTGCCCGGACTGGCTATTCCTTCGGAGTTTCTTCGGCTGCGATAGGCGCATCTTCGCCGCCAGATTCCGTGTCGAGCTTGCGCACGGTCGACTGAACCTCGCCATCCGCATCCGTCATCTCGAAGGCGCCGTCTTCACCCGGCGCACCGCCCGAATAGCATTCCTCACCCGGCGCGCCTTCGGGATCGAAGCACATCTGGCCATCGTCGCCGATGCGCCATGCTCCGCCGCCGGTGCGCGCACCGCCGGGGGTGGTTTCGACATAGGTGCCGTCGGCATTGATCGTCTGCAGGATGACGGTCCCATCGGCCATGGCGATCTCGTAAGTGCCCGAGATATCGCCCATCGCGGTGCTGTCGAGCTCCGCTTCGACCGGTTCGATCGCTTCGTCCGCGTCCTCGGCGTTCCCGCAGGCGGCCAGCAACGCGCTGGCCGCCGCGAGGATAGATATGGTCCTCATGGCAAACTCCCTTTCCCTGTAGCTGGCGCGTTCGGGCAGAGAAGCTGCCCGCCGCATCAGACGAGTTCGACCGCCACGGCAGTTGCCTCGCCGCCGCCAATGCACAGCGACGCGATACCGCGCTTCTTGCCCTGGCTCTTGAGCGCGTTGAGCAGCGTCACCATGATGCGCGTGCCGCTGGCACCGATCGGGTGGCCGAGAGCGGTGCCGCCGCCGTTCACGTTGATCTTTTCATGCGGGATGCCGATGTCGCGCATGGCGAACATGGCGACGCAGGCGAAGGCCTCGTTGACTTCCCACAGGTCGACCTCGTCGGCAGACCAGCCCGCCTTGTCGAGCACTTTCTCGATCGCGCCGATCGGGGCCACGGTGAATTCGCTCGGCTCCTGCGCGTGGGCGGCCATGGCCACGATCTTGGCGACCGGCTGCTGGCCGTTTTCGTTGGCCACGCTTTCGCGAGACAGCACGATTGCGGCTGCGCCGTCCGAGATCGAGGACGAGGTGGCTGCGGTAATCGTACCGTCCTTGGCGAAGGCCGGGCGTAGCTGCGGGATCTTGTCGGGGCGGCCCTTGCCCGGCTGCTCGTCATGCTCGACCGTTACATCGCCCTTGCGGGTGGAGAAAGTGACGGGAACGACTTCACCATCGAAGGCTCCGCTTTCGATAGCGGCATTGGCGCGGCGGAGCGATTCGATCGAATAATCATCCATCTCCTCACGCGTCATCTGGTAATCGTTGGCGGTATCCTGGGCGAAGGTGCCCATCGCGCGGCCTTCCTCATAAGCGTCTTCGAGGCCGTCGAGGAACATGTGGTCGTAGGTCGTATCATGGCCGAGGCGTGCGCCCGAGCGGTGCTTCTTGAGCAAGTAGGGCGCGTTGGTCATGCTTTCCATGCCGCCGGCGACGACATAGTCGATCGTGCCGCTGGCAAGCGCTTCCGCGCCCATTATCACCGTTTGCATGCCGCTGCCGCAGACCTTGTTGACCGTGGTCGCCTGAACCGATTTCGGCAGGCCTGCCTTGATCGAGGCCTGACGGGCAGGGGCCTGGCCGAGACCCGCGGGCAACACGCAGCCCATATAGGTGCGGTCGAACCTGTCCGGCGCGACGCCCGAACGCTCGACCGCCGCCTTGACCGCCGTCGCGCCGAGATCGGTTGCCGAGACATTGGAGAGGGCGCCCTGCATGCCGCCCATCGGGGTGCGGGCGTAGGACAGGATGACGACGGGATCGGATGCGCTGAACTGGGTCATGCTTGTGCTGGTCCTTGTGTTCTGGAATATCAGTTGCCGAAGGCGACCTATCTGGTTGACCAATATCCTAGTGCTGCATTGCAGCAAGATCAAACGGAGAGAGCAATGGCGGACGAACGGAAAAGCGAAATGGAAGCCGTACTGCGCAAGCAGCGGGCCGCCCACCACCAGATGCGCCCCGAGCCGATGGCGCTGCGCAAGGACCGGATCGAGCGCGCGATGAAGCTGCTCACGGACCATGGCGAAGACCTGTGCAAGGTGATGGCCGCCGATTTCGGCAACCGCTCGCCGCATCAGTCGATGATTACCGATATCGCGGGCACGGTGAATTTCGGCAAATACTGCCTCAAACACATGGACAAATGGGCGCGCCCCGAGAAACGCCACGTCCAGTTTCCGCTCGGTCTGCTCGGCGCGAAGGCCGAGGTGCGCTACGAGCCAAAAGGGGTGGTGGGCATTCTCAGCCCGTGGAACTTCCCGGTCAATCTCGCCTTTGGCCCGCTGATGCAGATTTTCGCGGCCGGCAATCGCGCCATGATCAAACCCAGCGAATTTACCGAGAGGACCAGCCTGCTGACGAGGGAACTGGTGGAAGAGTATTTCACCCCCGATGAATGCGCGGTTTTCACCGGCGGCCCCGAAGTCGCGGCGGCTTTCAGCGAGCTGCCCTTCGATCACCTGATCTTCACCGGCTCGACCGCCACGGGGCGCAAGGTGATGGAGGCTGCGGCGAAGAACCTCGTAGCCGTCACGCTCGAACTCGGCGGCAAGTCGCCGGTTTTCATGGGCGAAAGCGCTGATTTCGCCAAGGCGGGCGAACGCGTTGCGCTGGGCAAGATGATGAATGCCGGGCAGATCTGCCTCGCGCCCGACTATCTCTACGTTCCCGAAAGCAAGCAGGACGAGGCGATCCACGGTGTGTGGCAGGG
This sequence comes from uncultured Erythrobacter sp., assembly GCA_947258465.1. Taxonomy (GTDB): domain Bacteria; phylum Pseudomonadota; class Alphaproteobacteria; order Sphingomonadales; family Sphingomonadaceae; genus Qipengyuania. Next base: position 9,990 of record CAMYIQ010000275.1, on the reverse strand, counting down.
TACGGCCAGCATGTATCCCACGCTGCTCGACAATGAGGACTATGCCAGCGTCGTCACCGACCGGCATTTCGACCGTTTGCAGGAACTGGTGGCCGATGCGCGCGACAAGGGCGCGGAGGTGATCGAGGTCAATCCGGGCAATGAGGATTTCGGGAGCACCAATGCCCGCAAGATGCCGTTGACGATCCTCAAAAACGTTACCGAAGACATGAAGGCGATGCAGGAGGAGATCTTCGGTCCCGTCCTGCCGGTGAAGACCTACGGCCATATCGATGAAGCCATCGATTACGTGAACGAGCACGACCGTCCGCTCGGTCTGTACTATTTCGGCCAGGACGCCGGAGAGCGCGAGAAGGTTCTGACCAAGACCATCAGCGGCGGCGTGACCGTGAACGACGTGATTTTCCACGTCTCGATGGAAGATCTGCCGTTCGGCGGTGTCGGGTCATCGGGCATGGGCAGCTATCACGGCGTGGAGGGATTTCGCGAATTCAGCCACGCGCGCAGCGTCTATACCCAGCCCAAGATCGACGTCGCCAAGCTTGGCGGGTTCAAGCCGCCCTATGGCCCGGCTACGGAAAAAGCCATCAAGACGATGATGAGATAGCGATAATGCAGGCCCTTGCCTTCGGGCGGGGCCTGCAGCTGGGGAGCACAGCGGTTTGTGCTGGAATTGGGCCATCCGCACCCTTGCACCATACGGGCGAGCGGCCTAGAGGCGGGCCGAACCAAGCCCGACGCCTAGGAATCATTCGTGGTCGACCTCGAACAATACCTGCCCATTCTGATCTTCCTGTTCATCGCCGTGGCTCTTTCGGCGCTGTTCGTCTTCCTGCCGATGGGCGTTTCACGGCTCACGGGTGCGCACAAACCCGATGCGGAAAAGCTCAGCGAGTATGAATGCGGCTTTCCCGCTTTCGAAGAACCGCGTAGCCAATTCGATGTGAAATTCTACCTCGTTGCGATCAGCTTTCTGCTGTTCGACCTCGAGGCCTCGTTTCTCTTTCCATGGGCGGTCAGCCTCGAATACACCGGGTGGACCGGCTGGATCGCCATGATGATCTTCCTGGGCATCCTGGCGATCGGCCTGGCCTATGAATGGAAGATGGGCGCGCTGGACTGGGACTGACATGAGCACTTCTACCATCATCACTCCGCCCAATGCAGTGCCGGCCGCGCAGGGCGGTGACGTGCGCCAGCCCGATGCGGATTATTTCAACGCCTTACAGACCGAAGTGAACGACAAGGGATTCCTCGTCACCTCGACCGAGGACTTGTTCCAGTGGGCACGGACCGGATCGCTGTGGTGGATGACCTTCGGCCTTGCCTGCTGCGCGGTGGAGATGATCCACGTCAACATGCCGCGCTACGATATGGAGCGTTTCGGCGTCGCGCCGCGCGCGTCGCCGCGGCAGTCGGACGTGATGATCGTCGCCGGTACGCTGTGCAACAAAATGGCTCCGGCGCTGCGCAAGGTTTACGACCAGATGTCGGAGCCGAAATACGTCATTTCGATGGGTAGCTGCGCCAATGGCGGCGGTTACTATCACTACAGCTATTCCGTCGTGCGTGGCTGCGACCGCATTGTGCCGGTGGACATTTACGTTCCCGGTTGTCCTCCGACTGCCGAGGCGTTGCTCTACGGCGTGATGCAGCTACAGCGGAAAATCCGCCGCGCGGGCACGATCGAAAGGTAAGTGGCGATGGCAGTGTTACATTCCGCGCCCCGGTTCAGGCTGATCGACGGGCTCAAGGCTGCGCTTACGCAGGCTCTCGACGATCATCTCGTCGAAGCTGATGAAGAGCATGGCGAGCTGTTGCTCACCGTCAAGCGCGACAGCATCGAGGATGCTCTCAGAATCCTGCGCGACAATCACGATTATCAGCAGTTGATGGAAATCGCGGGGGTCGACTATCCCAGCCGCGCCGAGCGTTTCGAAGTGGTCTATATGCTGCTCTCGCTCACCAGCAACAGCCGCATCATGGTGAAGTGTACGGCTTCCGAAGATACGCCGGTGCCGACCGTGACCACGCTGTGGCCGAACGCGGGGTGGCTCGAGCGTGAAGTATTCGACATGTACGGCGTGCTGTTCTCGGGTAATACCGACCTGCGCCGTATCCTGACCGATTACGGCTTCGAAGGGCATCCCTTCCGCAAGGATTTCCCGCTCACGGGCTATCACGAGTTGCGCTATTCGGAAGACGAGAAGCGCGTCGTCTACGAGCCGGTCGAACTCGCCCAGGATTTGCGCCAGTTCGATTTCATGAGTCCCTGGGAAGGGGCCGACTATGTGCTGCCGGGCGACGAGAAGGCGGACACGCCGCCGGTCGATGACCCGAAAACCACCGAAAGCCCCAAGCAGACCGGCGCGGGAGCGAAGGCGGATGCCAAAGCTGCCGAGAAAGTCAGCGCCGATGCGCCAGCCGGGAAGGATGGCGGCGAGGCGACCGATGCTCCCGAACCGACCGAGGACCGGCACGCCCGCGCAAAGCGCGAAGGCAAGGCGACGGACACTGCCGAGGCCACCGAGCCGCGGAAGAAGGACAGGCCATGATGCGTCGCCTCGTTCTTCCCCTTTCGGCTCTCGTCCTGGCGGCCTGTTCCTCCGAACCTGCGGAACAGGAAGATGCCGACGGATTTGCCGATCGAATCGGCCAGAGCGCCGAGGCGCCCGAGCTGGCGAAGGCCGGCCCGAATGCGCCCAATACGGCCGTTCCGGTGCCTCCTGCCGGTGCCGATCTTACGGCGCTTCAACAGCTCGGCGATATTGGCGGCATCGATCTCGGCCCCCGCGATGGCGGATGCACGCTGATGGTCGGCAGTGAAGAGATGCTGATTGCCGCCGGTATGCGCGACAAGGCGCTTCCCGGCAAAGCTGTGGTGCGGCTTGGCGGGAGCCTGACGATCGTCGATGCCGATGTGGGTGGTCTCGACGCCATCAGGAACGGGACAACCTTCAACGGGGAGGGTTTCACCGTTACCGTATCCCCGGCTGCGGGCGACCAACAAAGCCGCCCTGTCGATGTCACCGTGCGCGATGCGGCGGGCAAAACCCAATCCTATAGCGGCAACTGGATCTGCGCATGAGCCACGCCATGCATCTTGAAGAATCGCCGACCACCGGCGACGAGGTGATCACCAATTACACGATCAACTTCGGGCCTCAGCACCCTGCAGCGCACGGCGTGCTGCGCATGGTCATGGAGCTCGACGGCGAGATCATCGAAAGGATCGATCCGCATGTCGGCCTGCTGCACCGCGGCACCGAAAAGCTGATCGAGCACAAGACCTATCTCCAGGCGCTCCCCTATTTCGACCGCCTCGACTACTGCTCGCCGCTGGCGCAGGAATACAGCTACGTCCTCGCGATCGAGAAGCTGCTCAATGTCGAGGTGCCCGAGCGCGGCCAGTATCTGCGCGTGCTGTTCGCCGAGCTGACGCGCATCTGCAACCACATGCTGAACATCGGCGCGCACGTTATGGACGTGGGCGCGATGACGCCCAACCTGTGGGTGTTCGAACTGCGCGAAGACTGCATGAACTTTTTCGAGCGGGCTTCGGGCGCGCGTATGCACAGCGCCTGGTTCCGTCCGGGCGGGGTCCACCAGGACGTGCCCGAAAAGCTGCTGGTCGATATCGGCAACTGGGTCGATGGTCGGCTCCAGGAACTGTTCGGCGATGCGATGAGCCTCGTGCTGGACAACCGCATCTTCAAGCAGCGCAACGTCGACATCGCCGTTGTGAGCAAGGACGACGCGGTGGCCTGGGGTTTCTCCGGCCCGATGATCCGCGCTGCGGGCATCCCGTGGGACCTGCGCAAGTCGCAGCCCTACGATGTTTACGACCGGATGGAGTTCGACATTCCCGTCGGCACCAATTCGGACTGCTACGACCGCTTCGTCGTGCGCGTGAAGGAAGTTTACGAGAGCGCGAAGATCATCAAGCAGTGCCTGGCGCAGATGCCTAGTGGCCCGATCTGCTCCGACGATCGCAAGGTTTCGCCGCCCAAGCGCGCCGAAATGAAGCAGTCGATGGAAGCGCTCATCCACCACTTTAAGCTCTACACCGAGGGCTTCCACGTCCCTGCGGGCGAGGTCTACGTCGCCACCGAAAGCCCCAAGGGCGAATTCGGCGTCTATCTGGTCAGCGACGGCTCGAACAAACCCTATCGCTGCAAGATCCGTCCGACGGCTTTCAGCCATTTGCAGGCGATGGATTTTATGAGCAAAGGCCACATGCTGCCCGATGCCACCGCCATCCTCGGCGCTATCGACGTCGTTTTCGGGGAGTGTGACCGGTGATTGCGCGCGAACTGTTCATCTTAGCCGCAGCATTCGCGGCGTTCGCTTCGGCGGTGGCGGCTTACCTCGCCGCCTTCCACGGCGAAGTGTCGCTTAAGGAAATTCTCTCGACGGCCTTCGCTGCCGTCATCGGTCTCTATGTGGGCCGCTATGTCGAACGCAGGTTGATCAATGGCTGACCGTTCCCCCGCACCCGATACTCCCGAGCTGCGCGAACGCTGGGGCGCTTTCGAATTTACCGAAAGCTACCGTGAGCGTGCGGACGCCGCGATTGCGCGCTATCCCGAGGGGCGTCAGCGCTCTGCCGTGATGCCGCTGCTGGATCTGGCCCAGCGCCAGGTCGGCGAGGAAACCGATACGCAGGGCTGGCTGCCGCTGCCGGTGATCGAATATGTCGCCGACTATCTCGACATGCCGGTGATCCGCGTGCTCGAGGTTGCGACCTTCTATTTCATGTACAACCTCAAGCCCGTGGGTAAGTACCACGTACAGGTCTGCGGCACGACGCCCTGCATGCTGCGCGGTTCGGACGGTTTGTTCGAAACCTGCAAGAAGCGCGGCATGAAGAAGGGCACGGTGTCGGAAGACGGGTTGTGGACCCTCACCGAAGTCGAATGCATGGGCAATTGCGCCACCGCGCCGATGGTCCAGATCAATGACGACAATTACGAGGATCTGACGCCTGAACGGCTCGACACCGTGCTCGATGCGCTGGCCAAGGGCGAACAGCCCAAGACCGGTACGCAAGAACCAGGCCGGCACACCAGCGAACCCGCGAACGCGCTGAGCTCACTGCCCGAAATGGTCGACGCCAATCACGACTATCGGAAGGACTGGTGATGAGCATCGCCACCATCCTTATCGCGCTGATCGTCGGCTTTATCGCCTGGAAGTTGCTCGTCGGTCTCGTGAAATTCGGTGTGCTCGCGGTGATCGCGGTCGCCGCCATCTATTTCCTCTCGCAAGGGGGCGCATTCTGATGCTTGCCGATAAGGATCGCATCTTTACCAATGTCTACGGCTTCCAGGACTGGGGCCTGAAGGCGGCGCAGCAGCGCGGTGACTGGGACGATACCAAGTCGCTGATTGCGCGTGGCCACGAGAACATCATCGAGGAAATGAAGGCCTCGGGCCTGCGCGGTCGCGGCGGTGCGGGCTTCCCCACGGGGCTCAAATGGTCGTTCATGCCGAAGGAAAGCAAAGACGGCCGTCCGAGCTTCCTCGTCATCAATGCCGACGAATCCGAACCCGGTTCGTGCAAGGATCGCGAGATCATCCGCCACGATCCGCACAAGCTGATCGAAGGCGCGCTGGTCGCGGGCTACGCCATGCGGGCGAGGGCAGCCTATATCTACATTCGCGGCGAGTATATTCGCGAGGCGGAAACGCTCCAGGCCGCCATCGACGAGGCCTATGACGCCGGGCTGATCGGCAAGAACGCGTCAAAATCCGGCTACGATTTCGATGTCTTCCTGCACCGCGGGGCGGGCGCCTATATCTGCGGCGAAGAAACCGCGATGATCGAAAGCCTCGAAGGCAAGAAGGGCCAGCCGCGCCTCAAGCCGCCGTTCCCGGCGGGCGCGGGCCTTTATGGCTGCCCGACCACGGTCAACAATGTCGAATCGATTGCTGTCGTCCCGACCATCCTGCGCCGCGGCGCGAGCTGGTTCGCAAGCTTCGGTCGCGAGAACAACAAGGGCACCAAGCTCTTCCAAATCAGCGGCCATGTGAACAAGCCCTGTGTGGTCGAGGAAGCGCTCAGCATCCCGTTCAGCGAACTGATCGAGAAGCATTGCGGCGGCATCATCGGCGGCAAGGACAACCTGCTCGCCGTGATCCCGGGCGGCTCCTCGGTTCCGCTGGTCCCAGCAGAGCAGATTTGGGACGCGCCGATGGATTTCGACGGCCTCAAGGACTTGGGCTCGGGTCTTGGCACTGCGGGCGTCATCGTTATGGACAAGTCGACCGACATCGTACGCGCGATCAGCCGTCTCAGCTATTTCTACAAGCACGAAAGCTGCGGCCAGTGCACGCCATGCCGCGAAGGCACGGGCTGGATGTGGCGCATGATGGAACGCCTGCGCACCGGCGATGCGGCGATCGAGGAAATCGACATGCTACAGCAGGTGACCAAGCAGGTCGAAGGCCACACCATCTGCGCACTGGGCGACGCGGCTGCATGGCCGATCCAGGGCCTCATCCGCCACTTCCGCCCCGAGCTCGAGCGCCGGATCGAAGAACACAACGCCAAATTCGCCGAGGCCGCGGAATGAGGGTGTCCAGCTTGAAAGCGATCATCGTTGGTTCGATCTTCGCGGGCGTGCTCTGCGGGAGTCCAGGTCATGCCCAACTGAAGCCGCATACTCCTGCAGGCACTCGTATCGCCAGTAACCCCAAGGCGATCGATCCCGATCTTGCTCGGAAAATGAAGAAGGACTTCGCCCGCTGCATCTACGAGCGAGACGCCGATGTCGTTGATCGTTTGCTAAACAGCAGCGACCCGAAGACCGTAAACTTCGAGCAACTTGGCTTCGATGAAGCCGATCTTGTCGAGAAACTTGGGATGTCCAAGTGCCTGTCCCGAGCAATGACCGACGATCAATTGAGAGCGATGATGTCGTTTCAAATAGATGGCCTACGGCCATTGCTAGCCGAAGAAGCTTACCTGAGTGCGAGACGTGAACCGCCGCAGATTGGCCCGGACGATGAGGAATTCCTTACCAACAGGGTTTTTGTAGAGTCCGGCAAAGTCGTTCAGGCTAGGCTATACGGAGCGCTTGCCGACTGTATCGTCTTCAATGCACCTGCTGATGCCGATCGTCTTTTGCGGACTACTCCCGCAAGCGATGATGAATTGGCAGCAGTGAACGCACTTGTCCCGACGCTGGGCAGTTGCGTGACGCAGGGGCAGGAGATCGTTCTAATGCCCTTGAGCGTGAGGGCACTGGTTGCAGACGGCCTATGGTCGCGGGTGCGATTTGGTGCGGAACGTGTGATGGAGGCTGCGGAATAATGCCTAAAGTCACCGTAGACGGACAGGAAATCGAGGTTCCGGACGGCGCGACCGTTCTTCAGGCCTGCGAGCTGGCGGGCAAGGAAATCCCGCGCTTCTGCTATCACGAGCGACTGTCGATCGCCGGCAATTGCCGCATGTGCCTGGTCGAGGTAAAGCCCGGGCCGCCCAAACCGCAGGCAAGCTGCGCGCTTCCGGCTGCCGATGGCCAGGAAATCCGCACCGACAGCGAAATGGTGAAAACCGCGCGCGAAGGCGTGATGGAATTCCTGCTCATCAACCACCCGCTCGACTGCCCGATCTGCGACCAGGGCGGCGAATGCGACCTGCAGGATCAGTCGATCGCCTATGGTCGCGGCGCCACGCGTTATGACGAAAACAAGCGCGCGGTGACCGAGAAATACATGGGGCCGCTGATCAAGACGGTCATGACCCGCTGCATCCACTGCACCCGCTGCGTGCGCTTTAGCGAGGAAATCGCGGGCGTGGACGAGATCGGCGCGGTCGGTCGCGGTGAGGATATGCAGATCACGACCTATCTCGAACAGGCCGCCGAACACGAGTTGAGCGCCAATGTGATCGACCTGTGTCCGGTCGGTGCGCTCACTTCGCGCCCCTATGCTTTCGAAGCGCGGCCGTGGGAGCTGAAGAAGACCCTCAGCATCGACGTGTCGGACGCGGTCGGCTCGAACATCCGTCTCGACAGTCGTGGCCGCGAAGTCATGCGCGCGCTTCCGCGTATCAATGACGACGTCAACGAGGAATGGATTTCGGACAAGGCGCGTTACCAGGTCGATGGCCTTACCAAGCGCCGTCTCGACAAGGTGTTCATGCGCAAGAAGGGCGGCCTCCAGCCCGCGAGCTGGGACGAGGCTTTCAAGGCTATCGCCAAGGCGAAGCCGGGCAAGGACATTGCCGCCATCGCGGGCGACATGGTCGATTGCGAAACGATGTTCGCAGCCAAGGCGCTGCTGAAGGCTTGCGGATCGAACCTGCTCGAAGGCCGCCAGACCGGCATGGATTACGACGTGTCGAATCTTGCCGCAGTGAATTTCAACTCGGGCCTGGCGGGGATCGAGACCGCAGATGCGATCCTGATCGTCGGCAGCCATATCCGCTGGGAAGCCCCGCTGGTGAATGTCCGCATCCGCAAGGCGGTGAAGCGCGGCGCCAAGGTTTTCGTCATCGGCCCGCGCTGGGAGACAACCTATCCGGCCGAATTCCTCGGTCAGGACCTGTCGGTACTCTCCAAGCTTCCGAAGGAAGTCGCCGAGGCTTTCAAGGGCGCGGAACGTCCCGCTATCATCATGGGCGGTGCGGCTCTCGCAAAAGGCGCGCTCACAGGCGGTCTTGCTTTTGCCGACACATACGGTCTCGTGAAGGATGGCTGGAACGGCTTCAACGTGCTGCATTTCAGCGCCGCGCGCATGGGCGGGCTGATGCTCGGCTTTGCGCAGCAGGGCGGGATGAAGGACATTGTCGCCGCCAATCCCAAGGTGGTCATCAGCCTTGGCGCGGACGAGATGGATTTCGAACCCTTCGCCGACGCGCTCAAAGTCTATATCGGCCATCACGGCGATCGCGGCGCACATGCGGCAGATATCATTCTGCCCGGCGCGAGCTATGCCGAGAAGGACGGGACCTACGTCAACACCGAAGGCCGCGTGCAGTTTGCCGAGAAGGCCGTCTTCGCGCCGGGTGATGCGCGGGAGGACTGGACGATCCTGCGGGCGCTCGCCGATGCGCTGAAGGTCGAGGTCGGCTTCGACAGCTTCGCACAGCTTCAGGCGGCGATGATTGCCGAAGTTCCCGCTCTCGGCGAGGAAGGCCTGGCCGATTATGGCGCGCTGCCCAAGTCGGATGCAAACGCGAAGGCCGAAGGCACGATCTCGGCCTATCCGATCAAGGACTTCTACCTTACCAACCCGATCGCCCGCGCCAGCGCGGTGATGCAGCAGTGCTCGAGCGAACTGCTCGGCAATGGCGAACTCGCGGAGGCTGCGGAATGACCGAATTCTTCCAATCCCTCGGCATGAATTACGAATGGGCGTGGTTCACTGCCACCATTGCGGGCATCCTGCTGATCGCGCTGCCGCTGATGCTGGCGGTCGCCATGATCATCTATGTCGACCGCAAGGTCTGGGCGGCGATCAATTTGCGCCGCGGCCCGAATGTGGTCGGCCCCTTCGGCTTGCTGCAAAGCTTTGCCGACGGTCTGAAGGTGTTCCTGCAGGAAACCATCATTCCGAGCGCGGCGAACAAGGGCATCTTCCTGCTCGCGCCGATCATCACCTTCACCGTCGCGCTGCTCGCCTGGGCAGTGATCCCCTTCGATGCGGGCGTGGTGCTGGCGGACATCAATGTCGGCCTGCTCTATGTCCTCGCGATCAGCTCGCTCGGCGTTTACGGCGTGGTCATGAGCGGGTGGGCGAGTAACTCGAAATACCCGTTCTTTTCGGCCATGCGCGCCGCCGCGCAGATGATCAGCTACGAAGTGTCGATCGGCTTCATCCTGGTTTGTGTCGTGCTGTTCGCAGGCACGTTCAACCTGTCCGGCATCGTCGCTGCGCAGCAGCAGTTCGGCCTCGGCATCATCAATGCCTATGTCGTGCACCCGCTGATCTTCCCGATCTGGGTGATGTTCTTCATCTCCTGCCTCGCTGAAACGCAGCGCGT
>CAMYIQ010000274.1 GCA_947258465.1 uncultured Erythrobacter sp. | reverse complement strand
TGCGAAATCTATGTCGAGAAGGCACGAAACGAAGGCCTGCGGATCACCCATATCTTCGAGACCCATCGCAACGAAGACCTGGTTTCCGGTGCGCCCATACTCGCAGAGCTGACCGGGGCGGAAGTGTTCCACGGCCCCAACGCGGACGGCGAGGTGGTATACGCAAAGACCACGAGAGAAGGCGACTGCCACGCGATCGGTCAACTCGAGATCCGCGTCCTCGAAACTCCGGGCCATACCTTCGACCACGTCGCCTATGCCATCTTCGATAGCGAGTATCCCGACAAGGCAGTCGGCGTTTTCACCGGCGACGCGCTGTTTGTCGGCGATGTTGGCCGAACCGATTTCTACCCCGATCGCAAGCGCGAGGTCGCGAGCTTACTCTTCGACTCGCTTCACAAGATCTGCGATCTTGGCGACCAGGCAATTATTTATCCCGCACACGGTGCCGGTTCGGTGTGCGGATCGGGTATGGCGGACAGGGAGTTTTCTACGGTCGGTCACGAGCGCCGCAACAACCCAATGCTCCAGATCGAGGATCGCGACGCGTTCATCGATCGCAAGGTGAACGAGAACCATTACCAACCACCCTATTTCCGGCTGATGGAACATCTCAACCTGGTGGGCGGCGAGGCCGCACCGCGCGTGCTCCGACCCCAACCGATGAGCCTTGGCGAACTATCGTCCTGCGATGCCGGCAGGGTAATCGATGTCCGCGAGCCACTTGCCTATGCGGCGGGGCATCTTCCGGGCAGCATCAACCTACCGGTCGGCATGATCCCGGCCTTTGCCGGATGGTTCGTTAGCGAAGGCGAAAAGCTCGCGCTGGTGGCTTCGTCGCAGGACCAGCTATCAACCGCAATGGAGCATCTGGTGAGGATTGCACTCGACAACATCGTCGGGGGATATGTCGGTGTGGTTCCAGCCGCAGCCTCGGGGAAAACCATGCGCTCGATCCCGATGATCGGGACGAAAGAAGTCGAACGCCGCTTGCAGGAAAAGCCCGGCGACTGGACCTTGCTCGACGTGCGAGATGCTGACGAGCGGCAGGCGCAAGCGATTGAAGGGTCTCGTCACATCTATGTCGGCGAACTGAACGAGAAGTGGAAAGACCTCGACCCCCGCCAGCGTTACACGCTCATGTGCGCGAGCGGCATGCGCGCGACCGTCGCCGCCGGCTGGCTTGATGCGCATGGGTTCGACCATCTCGATGTGTATCTGGGTTCGATGGGGGCCTGGAAAGCCGCGTCTTAGCGGGCTAGTCTCATGGGCGCTGCGTAGCCAACGGTTGGGAAACTGGTCCGAGAGCCGATCCCGAAATATCTTTCCACGCTTGCTCTTCGCGTTGGCTAGAACTTTTTTCGCGCGCACTTATCGCTTAGCCCACAACTTCCGCTTTCCACGGTAGCGGGAATTAAGCGGTATGTCCGCAGTCGGCCCAGCAGCCGCCGTCGATAAGGCGTCCTGATTTTGGACGTTCACGGCTGCTTTCGGATCCCCTTTTAGCTGCCGATGCGGCGAATTCGAAAGCAGACGTAGAGCTGGAAACTGCCCGCGATTTAAGGGTCGCTCGGCTATAATTTCGTTAAGCGTTCAGCTCGCCGAGGCTTACCAACCAGCCACACGCCCGTTTCCGCCACCAGTTCCATCGAACAGATCGGAGCGCCATCTTCGTAGAGATCGGCGTGTCCGGCTTCGACCATGGCCTTGGCCTTGTCCAAAGCTCCGGCAATCGAGAGACATTCGAAGTCGATCTCTTCAATCACGGAATTGTGATCATCGCGGGCGCGGAGCTTGTAGCTATGCATCACTTGCTTTCCGCTCCGTATTCGCTGGAACTCTTTTTGCCGCCTTGGCCGCCCCGGCCGGAGCCGGACTTGTTGCCGCCGCCGCTTTCCTTGTTGACGGTCGCCCAGGCGCGACGTTCGGCTTCTTCCTGCGAGACGCTGCGGTCCTCGTAGCTCACTTCGATGTGCTCGGCCTTGCGCTTCTGCTTGTCGGTGTATTTGTCCTTGTCTCCCTTCGCCATAACGTTTCTCCTCGTGTCGTGTCGAGAACCCGTCCGCGCTAAGAAAATATATGAGCAACCCCGTATGGGGCAAGGGTTCCACGAAGAGATTGTCTTACGTTTGCAACGGGTTATCGTAGGGGCGCTGCTCGGCTGTCTACAGGAGAGAGCATCCCACCCGGCAATTGCAGCACTCGGGTTGGTTATCCTATCAGCTTGCGACGAGCGCGAAGACCTCATCCCGGGGACCCGGGCAGAAAGCGGAATAGCGAACCATGGAACTCAACCCCGTCACATCCATCGAATGGCTAGATTGGGATATCATCAGCCGGCTTGGCGTGGCTGCAATTCTCGGTCTGGTGCTGGGGCTCGATCGCGAGTGGCGCGGCCATGCCGCTGGCATGCGAACGCATGGCCTGATCTGTGTCTCGGCTGCGGCCATGGTCGTGTCGATCATGGCCCTGTACCATCAGCTCGACGGTCCGCGGATGGACCCCTTGCGACTGTTCGAGGCAGCCGGAGCGTTCATCGGGATAATCGGGGCCGGCCTGATCGTCTTCAGCAAGGGCCAACTCCACAATCTGACGACGGCGGCCCATCTATGGCTAGCGACCATGGTGGGTATTGCCTGCGGTGCTGCGCAATGGCCCCTGGTGGCAATTCTGACCGTAGTCAGCCTGATCATGATCACGGTCTTGCGGGTTGCGGAGGACAAGTTCGGCAAGGAGGACCGCAACATCGCGCGCTCGATCGGAAGGTCGCCCGACGAATAGGCGTCCGCGTCATATCCACGTATCCGTCGGAGCAGCGGTCAGCCGCGCTGTGTCGCCCCGTCACTCGGGCCGACAGATCATATCATCGGTTTGCCGCCGGTAACGGCGATTGTGGCTCCCGAGATATAGCTCGCTTCGTCGCTCGCCAGCATGACGTATGGCGGCGCGAGTTCGGCGGGCTGCGCGGGGCGGCCGAGCGGATAATCCTTCCCGAATTCGGCGACGTCCTCTTCCGGCATCGTAGAGGGGATAAGCGGTGTCCAAACCGGCCCGGGCGCGACGCAGTTCACCCGGATTTTCCGGTCTGCCAGTAGTTGCGCGAGGCCTGCCGTGTAATTCTGGATCGCCCCCTTCGTCGTCGCATAGGGCAGCAGTGTAGGATTGGGCTGGTCGGAATTGATCGATGCCGAATTGATGATCGAACTGCCCTCAGCCATGTGGGGCAAAGCGGCTTTGGCGAGATAGAACATCGCGTGGATGTTGGTGGCGAAGGTCCGCTCCCACTCCTCGTCGGGAATGTCCTCCAATGTCTCGAAAGTCATCTGGTGGGCAGCGTTGTTCACCAGCACATCGATACCGCCGAAGGTGCGGGCAGCCTCGTCGATTATCGCCCGGCAATGCGCCGCATCGCTTATATCGCCGCGCATCAAGGCGCATTTGCGCCCGGCTTTTTCGACCCATTCCTTCGTTTCCTGCGCGTCGCGATCCTCGCACAGATAGGCTATCAGCACATCCGCGCCTTCGCGCGCGAAGGCGATTGCGACCGCGCGACCGATCCCGCTGTCGCCGCCGGTGATGACGACCCTTTTTCCTTCGAGACGGCCGGAGCCCTCGTAGCTGTCTTCGCCGTGATCGGGCTTGGGGTGCATTGCCTCGGTCGCGCCCGGAACACGCTGTTGCTGCTCAGGCAGGGGCGGCTCGATCCGGTTGGTGGTTCCTTGTCCCATGATGGTCTCCCAAGAGATTACGGAATGTGAGCGTTCCGGGCCGTCAGGACTTCGTCCCGGGGTAGGTGTCGCCTGCGAGAAGTTTGGCGAGATGCGCGGCATTGATCGCGCACATCTGTGCGGTCTCGGTCACCGCATCGGGGGTTTCGGCCAACTCCTTGAAGTCGGTGCTGCCCATCGCCTCGCCGACCCAATAGCAGGCCGCGCCCGCCGGGATCGTCCAGCCGGTGTCGTTGAGCGACTGGAACAGCTGCGCCGAGCTCCAGTGCGCGCCATCCTCATTGCCGACGATCGCGGCAATCGCCACCTTGCCGAAGCTCGGCATCCGGCCCTGAACGTCGGTTTCGCTGGTGAAGGCATCCATGCGTTCGAGCACGCGTTTGGCGACCGACCCGATCTGTCCCATCCAGATCGGCCCGCCGAAAACGAGGATGTCGTGGCTCAAGATTTTCGCGCGGATACCCGGCCAGTCGTCGCCCTCGCCCTCGTCCGACGTCACGCCCGGGGGGACATTGTAATCGGCGATGCGGATGGTTTCGGCCAGTTCGACATCCTGCTCGGCCAGATGCTCTTTCAGCACGGCGATCATGGCGTCGGTCGAGCTTGCTTCGCCCGAGGATTTCTTGAGCGAGCAGTTCAGGGCGATGGCGGTGAGAGGCATAGGTGTTCTCCTCGGTTGTTGCGATTGGCGAAGGCGTGCGGCCTTAGCTATCGTCGGGTTCGGCCATGCGGCGGTGCATCTGTGCCAGCACCGTGTCGGGGATCACGCCGGCGAACATATCCTGGATCTTGTTCATGAAGCCGCTGACCGTGTGCGCGTCGCCTTCGAGAAGGGCCTTGTAGCCCGCCTCGGCGACCATGGCGGGATCGTCCTTGCTGTCCGATTTCCCGACATCGGTGTTCTGGAGCCCGGCGCGGTCGAAGAACTGGGTGTCCGTTGGCCCCGGCATCAGGCACGAGACGACGACGTCGGTATCCTTGAGCTCGTTGCGCAGCCCGAAGCAGAAGTAATCGATGTAGCTCTTGGTGCTGTTGTAGACGAGCTGGAAAGCGCCCGGGATGTGCCCCGCGATCGAACCGGTCACGAGGATGCGGCCGGCATTCTTCGCCCGCATCTTCTGCCCGACATGGTGCAGCAGCCAGGTCGTGCCGGTGACATTGGTGTGGATGACATGGGCGATGTCCTTCCACTCCTGATCGAGGAACGCTTCGCCCAGTCCGTGGCCGGCATTGGCGAGCAGGACATCGGGCGTACGGTCGCCGAGCGCCGTCACGAGGGCCTGGAGGCCATCGCGGGTGGCGAGATCGGCTTCGACCGTCTCGACACCTGCGGCACCGCACTGCCGCGCGCCGGCTTCGGCCGCGCCAAGATCGCGGTCGGCGGCGAGGATCAGGTCGCAGCCATCGCGGGCCGCCAGCTTCGTGAGCTCGAGCCCGATGCCGCTCGAAGCACCGGTGATCACGCATAGCCCAGACAGCTTGTCGATTTTCCCGGCCATGATCAGTTCTCCATCCCGGGCTTCAGAATGACCTTGGTCCATTCATTCTGCTGCTCCTTGAAATTCTTGTAGCCCTCGGCTGCCTGTTCGAGCGGCAAGCGGTGGCTGATCAGGAACGTGGTATCGAGCGTGCCATCCTCGATCTTCTCGAGCAGCTGCTTGGTATATTTCTGGACATGGGTCTGGCCGCCGCGGACCTGCAGGCCCTTCTCCATCATCGCCCCGAGCGGCCACTTGTCGGTCATCCCGCCATAGACGCCCGGGATCGAGACCTTGCCGCCGAACCGGACCGCGAGAATTGCTTGCTTCAGCGCGCTCGCGCGGTCGGCGCCCATGCCGACCTTCTGCTTCACGACGTCGAACATGTTGTCGATCGCGAAGCCGTGCGATTCCATGCCGACCGCGTCGATCACCGCATCCACGCCGATCCCGCCGGACATTTCCATCAGGGCCTCGCGCACATCGGTCTCGCGGAAGTCGATGATCTCCGCGCCCAGCTGCTTCGCCAGCGCCAGGCGGTTCGGATAGTGGTCGATCGCGATTACCCTGGATGCGCCCATCACGATGGCCGACTGGATCGCGAACAATCCGACCGGGCCGCAGCCCCACACCGCGACGGTATCGTCAGGCTGGATGTCGGCATTTTCCGCCGCCATCCAGCCGGTCGGGAGGATGTCCGAGAGGAACAGTACCTTGTCGTCCTCCAAATGGTCGGGAACGACGATCGGGCCGACATCGGAAAAGGGCACTCGGGCGTATTCCGCCTGTCCGCCGGAATAGCCGCCGGTCAGGTGCGAATAGCCGAACAGCGCGGCCATCGGCTGGCCGTAGAGCGTCGCCGACATATCCTGCTTTTCAGCCGGGTTGGAATTGTCGCAGGCGGAATATTGCTGCTGCTTGCAATGGAAACAGCCGCCGCAGCTGATCGTGAAAGGCACGACGACGCGCTGCCCTTTCTTCAGATCGCTCGCAGACCCCGTCTCGACGACTTCGCCCATGAATTCATGGCCCAGCACATCGCCCGGCGCCACGCCGGGAATGACGCCATCATAAAGGTGAAGGTCGGACCCGCAGATGGCCGTGCTGGTGATCTTGATGATCGCATCGCGGGGATTGATGATTTCCGGATCGCTGACCGTGTCCACGCGAACGTCGTTGGTTCCATGCCAGGTAAGTGCTCGCATCATCCGTTCTCCTGCTTGGCTGCACGGGTTTCGTCCCGCGTTCGCGCCGATGTCGCTATTTCCCCGGTTTCCATGAGCATCTTGAAACGCTTCAGATCATGCCGGGCCTGGACCTGCGGCTCGCGCAGGAACAGCTTCGCCACCGCTCGGCCGAGCGCGCCTGCAGGCGGGTCGTAGGCCATCACCAGGCTGACCCTGGTTCCGCGCTCGCCCGGTGCATCCTCGAAGCGAACTTCGCCGCTGGTCTCGATCTCGGAATCCTCGACCGATCGCCAGGCGATCAACTCGTTCTGCTTCTTGCTGGCGATTTCGGTTTTCACCGCTACCGTCTGGCCCGCGGGGGCCTTGATCCGCCAGGTCGATGCTCCGTCTGCGCCGGCTTCGATCGCTTCCACATTCTCCATGAATTGCGGCAGGTTGGAGAAGTCCGACCAGAATGCGAACAATTCGGCTCGCGGCTTGCGGATGGTTACCGATCGTCCGACCTGCGCGTTGTCGCCTTCAGGCTGGCGTTTGGTATGGTTGGCGGCATCGTCATATCCACGATTTTGGTGCCTGTTGGACAGGAACGCTCCGAATGCGATCGCTCCGGCAGTTAGAACGACGCCGCCCAATCCGGCGCCGATTTTGGAATTTTGAGACATAGATTTTCTCCGCGACATGATGACGCAGCGAATTCCCGCTCAAACAGTTCCGGACATTTACGGCGAGGCGTTGGTGGGTTGGGGTCAATCCTACCGAGGCACTCTTCAGCGGCGTTCAGGGCCGGATCTAGCTAGTTGAAAGCGCAAGCTTAGCCCATCATCTTCTCGGCTTCAGCAAACGTCACCATACGCTGCTGTTCCTCATCCCACAGAGCCAGACGGAACGCGCTGAGCGATTCCCATGCCGTGTAGCGGTTGAGATCGCGTAGAGCCGGATGCGCCTTCAGGACTTCGGGCAGGCGGTGGAACGGTATCGTGCTCGAAAGGTGGTGCACGTGGTGGATGCCGATATTGCCGGTAAACCAGCGCAGAACCGGCTGCAGATCTAAATGTGTGCTGCCCATCAGGGCGGCTTCGGCGAAGGACCAGTCGGATTTGCTTTCCCAGTATGCGTGGGGGAACTGGTGCTGGATGTAGAACAGCCACACTCCCATGCTCGCGGCAAAGAGCAGAGTCGGCAGAAATACTGCCAGCGTCACTCCGAAGCCGACTAACCATATTGGCACGGCTAGGATTGCGAGAGTGGCAAGGTTCGTGCCCAGCGCGCTGATCCAGAACTTCCAGCCCTCTTTCATTAACCCCACTGGCAGACGGTGCCGCAGCAGAAAGAGGTAGGCGGGGCCGAAGCCAAGCAAGGTCAACGGGTGGCGGTATAGGCGATATCCGAGCCGCTGGGTCCTCGATCTCTCACAATACTCGCGCACCGTCAGCGTATCGACATCGCCAAAGCCGCGCTTGTCGAGATTGCCGGTCATGGCGTGATGACGCGCGTGACTGAGGCTCCAGCAATCATAGGGCGTGAGCGTGAAGACGCCCAGCATCCGCCCGAACCAGTCATTACTCCGCCGCTCCCGCAGGAAGGATCCGTGGCCGCAATCGTGCTGGATAATGAAGAGGCGCAGTAGGAACAGTCCGGCGAGCGGAGTAAGCGCGAGAGCGAGCAGGTAACCCGCGTCCGCGGCTGCGATAATCGCGGCGAACAGTCCAAGAAAGGGGATCAGCGTGATGCCAAGCTCCCACAGGCTGCGCCCCGGTTGTGGATCGCGGAACACCTGAAGGTCGCGCATCAACTGACGAGGGTCGGGCATGGCGGGGCGGACGATTGCCGAGGCCGCCTCAGAACGGGAAACACTCACTCGCGATCCGCTAATGTGGCATGGCACGATTGTCACGCAGGATCGACTGTGCTCGGAAATGCTGGCGACTTTCCGTATGTCCCGCGCCAAAAGCGGACTGTCCACTAACGGCCCAACTCCGGTCATTCCCGCCGCTCTGATCTTCGTATCCACAGGATTCATACCTCTGGGTGTAGGTATATCGAACCTGTTCTAATCCGAACAACCGCTCATTGCGAAAGTCGCAACTGG
>CAMYIQ010000273.1 GCA_947258465.1 uncultured Erythrobacter sp. | reverse complement strand
GATGTTCCTCAACCAGGCGACGGTAGCTTCGGTTGCCAAGGAGGATGCCGGCGATGCTTCCGGGATCTTCAACGCGGCGCGAACGAGCCCCCGAGGTTTCGCGCCGCGTTGAAGATCCCGGAAGCATCGCCGGCATCCTCCTTGGCAACCGAAGCTACCGTCGCCTGGTTGAGGAACATCATCGTGAGGATCATGCCGATGCCACGCAGGAACTGGCTTTCGGTGAACACTCCACCTCCCGATTCCGCTGTCAGATTTATGCTGACGAAACAGCTTAGCGCCATGATGAACATGCCCGCGCCGACCGCAATGCGGATGTGAATCCTGCGGATCATGAACGGGAGAACGGGCATCAACAGGAAAGCCGGAACGCCCATCCAGAAGATCACAAGTCCGGTCTGCAAGGCATTATAATCGGAAATTATCGCGAGAAATTGCGGGATCACGTAGGTCGAGCCATACATGACCATGCCAAGCGCCAGTGCCATCACCACGACGCTGGCAAACTGCCTGCTGAGCATCAGGCGCAATTTGAGCACGGGTTTGCGCGCGTAAAGCTGTCCGTAGGTCAGAAGTGCAAAACCCACGACCGTCATCAGTGTGAGCTGGACGATCAGCGTGGAATCGAACCACTCCTCACGGTGGCCTTCTTCCAGAACGATGGTCAGCCCACCCAACCCAAGGATCATACCAGCTATTCCCGCCCAATCAGCCTCGCGCAGGTAAACCCAGTCGGGCTTTTCATGGGGTAGCCCGATGAATAGTAAAGCAAGGAGCAACGCGCAGACGGGCACGTTGACGAAGAAGGCGTAGTGCCAGCTCAGGTTCTCGGTAAGCCAGCCCCCCACCAACGGGCCCATTACCGGCCCAAGAACCACGGTCATTCCGAAGAGCGCCATGCCAATCGGCTGTTGCGATGGAGGCAGTCGCTTTGCGACGATGGTCATGGCGGTTGGAATAAGCGCGCCGCCCATGAACCCTTGACCGGTGCGACCGATGATCATCGTCGTCAGATCGGTGGCAATGCCGCACAACACCGAAAAGGCCGTGAAGGCAGAAACCGCGACGATGAGCAGCGTGCGAAGGCCGAGCAGTCTTTCCAGCCACGCGCTCAGAGGGATGATGATGATCTCGGCAACAAGGAAGGCTGTCGCGATCCAGGTGCCTTCGGTTCCGGTCGCGCCGATTTCCCCCTGGATCGTCGGCAGCGCCGAATTGACGATCGAGATGTCAAGCGTTGCCAGCATCGCCCCCAGCGCACCGGCGGCTACGGCGATCCAGGCCGTAGCATCGGCCTTTTCGACCGGCGGCGAAACCGCTGCAGCGGCGCCTGCCATCGGTCAGTCTCCGGCCGCGTTGCGGATCGAATCGAGTTGGTCTCTAGCGGCGCGCGTATCGACACTCGCGACAACAGACATGCCCGGCACCAGCAGACGCAGGATCTCGGGCGAAGCCTGAATGGATATGCGCACCGGGACGCGCTGAACGATCTTGGTGAAATTACCCGTCGCGTTCTGTGGCGGAAGGATTGAGAATTCTGCCCCGGTACCCGGCGCGATGCTCTGCACTCTTCCTGATAGCTCGAGGTCCGGCAGCGCGTCGATTTCCAAGGTGACGGGTTGCCCCGGGCGGACAAGTCCGAGCTGCGTTTCCTTGAAATTTGCTGTCACGTAGAGGCGGTCGGTCGGTACGAGGCTCATAAGGCGTTGGCCAGGCTGGACAAATTGTCCAGGTCGGACCGTGAGGTCACCCACCCGCCCGGAAATACTGGCCTGGAGCGTGGTCGATGACAGGTTCAGACGGGCGGCCTCGAGTTGCGCACGAGCGGCGTTGGCTTGCGAATTGGCCTGGTCTATCTGCTCGCTAAGCGTGTTCTGTCGGCGCTGTGCCGCCGTGAGCGCGGCGCGCGCTGCCGCGACTTGAGCCTGCGCTTCTCTGGCCTGGGCCTCCAGCTGATCGAGCCTCTCGCGCGGCTCCGCTCCCGAAGCGGCAAGGGGGCGGTACCGGACAACCTGCTCAGCAGCGAGACCAGCCTGTGCAGATGCCGCTGCGAGCTGTGCACGGGCCTGGGCAATTGCCGCGTCCTGCTCTTGTTGCTGGGCGCGTACCGTATCTGCTCCGGCGAGCGACGCGGCGATCTGGGCTTCGACCTGGTTCGTTTGGGCACGATAATCTCGCACGTCCAGCTGGACAAGCGCATCGCCCGACGCGACCGTTTGATTCTCCGTCACTAATACGCGCTCGACGTAGCCCGCAATTTTGGGGGAGATGATGACGCTGTCGGCGGCAATATAAGCGTTGTCGGTGGACTGCTGGAATCTGCCGTACGTCTGATGATTGTAATACCAGTAGCTCCCGGCGAGCAGGACCAGAATGCCGGCGATCAGCAGACCCAGCCGGACCCGCGGACTGGACAACCCCGTCGGACGTGCGCCTTCATCGCTAGCCCCTGCTGTCTCGTCCGCCATGATTATTTCGCTCCTCGCCATCGTTTGAGCCGCTGCGCGAGCGATATAGCGGCCAAAACAAAATGCGAAAGTCCTTTACTATTTTTCTCCGATCGATAGGAATGTCTCATGCCAGAAGATGAGGGCACTCTCGCACTCGACAATGTCATCACCCACGATGATCGAGCGATCTTCATGATGGACCAGATCAGCCGCGCCGCGCGCAAGGCATTCGATGACCGAGCACAGCCGCTGAGCCTCAATCGTACGCAGTGGCGTGTGTTGGCGCAGTTGATCAGAGCTCCTGCCCTGAACCAGACGGACATCGCCAGGAGACTTGAAATCACATCCTCCAGCAGCGGCCTGGAAGACATGACGCCTTCGCGCTTGAGTGACCGGACGCGGCTTGCGCAAGTCATAGCAATATTCGGTCGCCACGGGCGGGGCGGCATCACGCCCGTGTTGGGACTAGGCCGATCTCAAAACCAAAACACATTCGACGCGCCCGGATGCCCCGCTCGTGGCGATTGCGCCAGGGGACGAACCTCGGTCATGTTCTATAGCGGACAACCGAATGGAGCATGCGGGACGCGAACTTTCATTGCACCGGCCCTCTGCCGGACGAACAAACCGCTGGCGGCGTGCTAGATGGAAACTAACGCAAACTTCTCCCTAGTGGCGTGGATCGTTGGCATTCTGATGCTTACGACCATCGCTTTCGCGATGTGGCTAATCGATCCCAGACCAAATCAGGAAACATATCAGATCAAGTTTGATCGCTCCGTGGAAGGCCTTCAGTCGGGATCGACTGTAACACTATCGGGAGTCCCTGTGGGACAGGTAACATCGGTCCGTCTGGCGGAAAATGAACCGGAAAACGTGGTCGTTGTTCTGACTCTCGATCCTTCTGCGGCGAAAGTCCACGGCCTTGAAGCGACAATCAGCACGGATCTGATAACTGGAGAGGCTGCGCTCGTGCTCGAGGGCCGACGGGGTCGTCAGGGCATTTACACCGACAAGTCAGGAAAAAAGATCATTCCCGCCGCGGACGAAACCGGACTATTGGGGAGGGATGCGACCGCCACTGTAGAGACCGTGGCAAATAGCATTCGCGCTCTGAACGAAGGACTGGAGCCAGAAAAGCAACGGGTGATCACCTCCGATCTTGTCCGGCTTCGAGTCACGACGGCCGCACTCGCATCGGACGCCGAAGGTTGGGACGAACGATTGGCCTCAACAAAAGGAAGATTGTT
>CAMYIQ010000272.1 GCA_947258465.1 uncultured Erythrobacter sp. | reverse complement strand
GGCCGATCTCGTCATGGACCGGAAAAACCGCTGGGTCGAACTTCTCCGCCGCCGTTCTCCTCCCCTGCCCCCCGAGCCGTTCCGCTGGCTCGGAGTGAAAGCGCTGCTAGGTTATCTGGGCGGGGTCGATGCGAAGATCGATCGCGATCTTTCTCGCCCCTAGACCCGCGGATTTGCGGCCCGGCAGCAGGAGTCTGCCGATCGGCGCGATCTGAACGCCGCGCAGACATCGAATAACCAGTCGGAGAAGGTCGTGGCGGCATCGGACGCAGAGCGCGAGGCGAGGCGCGTCAGCCAGTATGAACCACAGTCGATCTGGTGCGTGATCGGAATGGCGAGCTGGTTGGTCCGCAGCTCTTTCTCGAACATTGCGACAGGCAGCAATGCCACTCCGAGACCGCGCATCGCGCATACCGCCATGAGATGGGAGGAATCGAACACGGGCCCATCGGCACGCTTCCCGGCGATGCCCGCACTCTTGAACCAGTCCGGCCAGTCTTGGCGTCGGTACGACTGTAAGAGCGGGTAACGGACCAGATCGGCCGCAGTGCCGATGCACTGTGCAAGTCGCGGCGAACACATTGGAGCCATCGGAGCGGCCATCAACCGTTCGGAGGAGACCCCATGCCAAGAACCATCGCCGAACCGTATGGCGAGATCGAGCCCTTCCGTGGCCAAATCTACCGCATTGTTGTTCAGCTGAAGGCGGACGTCGACTTGCGGGTGCCGCTCCGAAAAACGAGGTAGGTGCTCGAGCAGTATGCCTGCGGCAAAGGTACCGACGACACCCACCGTCAAAACCTCGCGGCGCTCTTCTCCTCCAACGATCCTCACCGCCCGCTCGATCTGACGTAAGGACTGGGCGACCGCCGGATAAAGGGCAGCCCCTTCGTCGGTAAAAACCAAGCCGCGGCTCGTCCGCAGGAACAGCGGACTGCCAATCTGGCTTTCGAGCAATTTTACCTGATGGCTCACCGCCGCCTGAGTCACGCAAAGCTCATCAGCGGCATGGGTGAAGTTGAGATAGCGCGCCGCAGCTTCGAAGGCCCGCAAGGCGTTGAGCGAGATCGAATTCAGGTCCATTGCTTGTCCATACCTAAACTTGGGACGGGTCCCAATATCAATCCGTTGAAACACCCAACCAGGAGCGGCAAAGGAGTATTCATATCTCGATTTAAGGAGGTGACGGTTCGTGCTTATCAGACGTGACGCGATCGGAGCGATTTTGGGGATGATGGTGGGAGCCTGCGCTGCAGGGCGAGGCCTGACCGACAATGCCCCCGTGAACTCGAATGCGCTGGCGCACCTCGAGAACCGGGCTGGTGGCCGACTGGGAGCATGCGTGCTCGATACCCGCAGTGGCTCGGGCTTTGGATGGCGCATGCATGAGCGGTTCGCTCATTGCAGTTCGTTCAAACTGTCGCTCGCGGCTATGACGCTCGGGCGGGGTGAAAGCGGAGAAGTGGATCTTGCAAAGGTGCTTCGCTGGAGCCAGGACGATCTGATCACATACAGCCCGATCACCGAGGCGCATGTCAATTCTGGCCTGAGTTTGAGGGACCTGGCCCGTGCCGCGCTGGTCGCAAGCGACAACACAGCCGCCAATCTGTTACTAGATTATTTTGGAGGACCGTCGGCCTTGACGGAATTCTGGCGTTCGATCGGCGACGACGTCAGCCGTCTCGACCGCTACGAACCGGAACTCAATCTGGTGCCGGACGGAACCGAGCTCGACACCACGTCCCCCTTCGCGATGGCTCGAACAGTCAACGAGTTGCTCTTCGGCAATTCTCAGCACGAAGAGGTGCGCAGTCAGATTCGCGCTTGGATGATGGAGGTGAAGACCGGCCTGAACCGGCTCCGTGCAGGTTTTCCGGAAGACTGGGTCGCGGGCGACAAGACCGGAACGGGTATCCACGAGACCCGACAAACCTATGTCGATCTCGCCTTCGGCGGCCCTGTCGATCGCAAGCCCATCGTCGTGGCCGCCTACTTTGAGCCCCATCTGCCAGCGAAGGCATTTGCCCCCGATATCTTGGGCGTCCTGGCAGAGGTCGGGAGAATAGCCGCGAGCGAGACTCGGGATCCTCGAGTGCGAGATGTGTTCGGATGACGCGCTCCGCTTTGGCCCCGCGCAGACCGCTCACCTTCAGGGAGGGGTGGGGGACAGGATGAACGGTCTGCGGGGGCGATCCCGACCTAGGCGGGCCGCCTAGTATTTCAGGATCAGCTGAACACCATAGGTGCTTGGATCATTGTAGTTGAGCTGGTCGGAGGTGATCACGGGAGCGTATGACGTAATGTACTTCTCGCCGAAGATGTTCTTGCCCCACACGGCCAGTTCGAGACTCTCGCTGGCGTTCTGCCACGCGAGGCGCGCATTGACCTGTCCATGGTCATCGACACGCGACACCGGGTCGTTGTCGGGGAACAGGAATATCGATGATGTGTAGGATCCATCGATCCGGGCCTTCAGATCACCGCTCGACCCAAGCGGGTATCGAAAATTGACACCCCCCGCGGCGGAAAACTCGGGCGCGTTGACCATTCGGTTGCCCGAGAACGCGGCGCCCCCGAATGCGTCGAACTCCTCATATTTGCCATCGAGCAAGGTGATCGAGGCAAAAAGATCGAAGTTGCGCGACGGGCGGATGGTCGTATCCGCCTCGAACCCGTAGATCCTCGCGTTGCCGGCATTGACCTTGCGCTGCACGGGGATCGGGCCGGTCAGGTCGAATACGAACACCTGAAGGTCGCGATAATCGTAATAGAATGCGGCGGCATTGAACTGGACCAACCGGTTCAAGATTTCGGTTTTGAGACCAACTTCATAGGCATAGAGCTTCTCGGAACCGAAGGGCTGGAGCTGAACGAGGTCCGTCGAAGCACCGCCCGCGAAACCCCCGCTATTGTATCCCTTCGAGAAGGAGGCATAGACGAGCGTGTCTTCGAGGTCATAATTGAGGGCGAGGCGCCAGCTCAGATCCTCGAAACTCTCCTCGCCCGAGAAATCGAGGATCCGGACAGTAACGTCCGAATAGGCCTTGGTCGGGGCAATGCCGCCAATTGCATCGAAAAGGCTCCGATACTCCATCGCAATCTTGTCATGGGAATAGCGCAGGCCAGCCGTCGCGGTCAGCCGGTCGGTGAGCGGAATGTCCGCCTGGCCGAACAGCGCATAGCTTTCGGTATCCTGCGTGTATGGGTAGCGCAGCAATCCAAGCGAATTGACCGGGTCGAATGTCCCAAGGAGATCGTTCGGATCGCGCAGGCTGCGCAGGAGATCGAAGGCGTTGTCGGTTTTCAGCTCGTCGTGGAAGTAATAGCCTCCGACGATCCAGTTGAAGTCTCCCCCGTCATCCGACTGGAGCCTGACTTCCTGGCTGAACTGCCTCGGACGGTCCTCGTAATAGGCCACGACGAGGTCCGCCGGACTCGCGTCGGTATCCTCCAGCGTTTCCCGGTTGACCTGCTCATAGGCTGTGATCGAGGTGAGCAGGACCGAGCCAAGCTGGAGTTCGCCGGTCAGCGACGCGCCGAAGGTCGAGATGCGCTCCACACCCTCGACATTGTAGTCGCCTCCGAAGATGTCGCCGTCGGTATCGGCATAGCCAAGTCCATCAGTGGGCGTGCCGTCGGGAAGCGTTGCTGGATTGCCGAAGAAATCGACACCCTGCCCGCGATGCTGGAACTGCCGCGCACCGCCAGTGCTCTTGCCGCCATGTACGCTCAGCCTGAGCAATAGATCGTCGGTCGGCCTGAGATCGATAATTCCACGTAGCGCCCAGCGATCGATATCGTTGACCTTGTTGCCCGTGACACGATTGAGCGTTGTTCCGTCTCGGCGATGATAGGTCCCTGCCGCTCGAAAGGTCAGCGCCTCACCTACGATCGGGCCGCCGACCCCGGCCTCGGCCACGAATTCGTCGAACCGGCCGTAAAGGATGTTGGCATCGGCCGTAAAATAGTCCGTGGGCTTACGCGACGAGAAGCGGATCGCGCCCGCTGTCGTGTTGCGACCGTAGAGCGTGCCCTGCGGCCCTTTGAGAATTTCGATCCCTTCGCTGTCGAAAACATTGAAGAGCTTTCCGGAGTTGGCGCCAAGGAAGACGTCGTCGACATAGACGCCGACCGCGCCGGTCGTGTTGGAGTTGAAATCTCCGATGCCGACACCGCGGATAAACAGGGATGTGGTCGAAGCCGCGGTTCCGGCCTGCATCGAAAGGCTGGGCACGAGTAATGTGAGGTCGCGCGGGTCGCGAATGCTCGCTTCGGTCAATGTGTCTCCACCGAATGCCGAGATGGCGATGGGTACGTCCTGCACATTCTGGCTTCGGCGTTGGGCTGTGACGATGATCGGCTCTCCGATCGCCTCATTCTCGTGCTCTTCTTCAGCCGACTGCCCGAGCGAGGAATTGGGACTTGCCTGGGCATGGACCTGCGGGACAACCCCCAGGGCGCATCCAGCCAGCAGGACTGATTTGGCGGCCGAGCCGATCGAAACTTTCATAAATCCCCTCCCAAACGATCAAAGCGATTCATATCGTGTTTGGGCGGGTAATTTCGCAAGAAAGGCACTTATGTCAAGCTTAAAATAGATATTTATCGGTATTTTTATCGGGTTTTTTGATTGAGCGTGCCGATGCGCGCGTTATGATCGCCATCGAG
>CAMYIQ010000271.1 GCA_947258465.1 uncultured Erythrobacter sp. | reverse complement strand
TGCGCGCGAGGCCTATTTCGTCGATTTCGCCAAGGCCATGCAGGCCGAGGTTTCGGTGCCGCTGATGGTCACCGGTGGCTTCCGCACCCGCGCTGCGATGGAGCAGGCGCTGGCCAGCGGCGCGGCGGATGTGATCGGCCTCGGCCGCCCGCTATGCGTCGATACCGATGCGCCAAACGCGCTGTTTGGCGGTGCGGAGGAACTCGCGCGCTACGAAGACGATCTCGACCTGCTGCCGCCCTGGCTCGGCTTCCTGAAGCGCTTCCAAATGGTGAAGGCAATCAACGGTTTTGCCGGAATCTACTGGTTCTACCAGCAGCTCTGGATGCTCGGTCATGAGAGCCGCGTCGACCGGGGATTTCCAGTGATGAAGGCCTTCCGCCTGGTCGATGCACGCAACAAGCGCATCATGAAGGAGCGGGCGGCGCTCTAGCCCGCGTGTTTCTTCAACTCGTCGCCGCTCACGGTGACGACATGCATGAGGTTGGTCGAGCCGGGCGTGCCGAAGGGGACGCCGGCCAGCGCGATAAGCTTGCTGCCCGCTTCGCTGAAGCCATGGCGCAGGGCCATGCGTTTGCCCTTGGCGATCATTTCTTCGAAGCTGCCGATGTCTTTGGTTGCCACTGCATGCGCGCCCCATAACAGGCCAAGGCGGCGGGCGGTCTTCATGCTGGGGGTGAGGACCAGCATCGGCACGCTCGGGCGCTCGCGAGCAACGCGGCGGGCGGTCGAACCCGACCCCGTGAAGACGGTAATCGCGCTCACGGGAACCGTGTCTGCGACGGTCATGCAGGCATGGGCCAGCGCATCCGCCGTGGTCGAATCGGGCGGTGTCTCGAGCAGACGGACGCGTTCGAGATAGGCTTCGTCGCGTTCCACCTGATGCGCAATACGATGCATGATGGTCACGGCTTCCTCGGGCCAGTCGCCCGCAGCCGTTTCGGCGCTCAGCATCACGCAATCGGCCCCGTCATAGACCGCATTGGCGACATCGGAGACTTCGGCGCGTGTCGGGGCGGGGCTCTCGATCATACTTTCGAGCATCTGTGTCGCCACGATCACCGGCTTGCCCTTGAGGCGAGTCTCGTTGACGATCTTCTTCTGCAGCGGGGGGACTTCCTGCGGCTCAAGCTCGACCCCGAGATCGCCGCGCGCGACCATGATGCCGTCGGCAGCGTCGATGATTTCGTCGAGACGGCGCACCGCCATCGGCTTTTCGATCTTGGCGCATAGCGCGCCATAGCCGCCCATCAGCTTGCGTGCTTCGGCTAGGTCTTCGGGCCGCTGGACGAAGGACAGGCCGATCCAGTCGACCCCCTGCTCGATAGCGAAAGCGAGGTCTTTGCGGTCCTTGTCGGTCAGCGCGGGGATCGGCACTTCGGCGTCGGGAACGTTCACGCCCTTGCGATCGGAGATAACCCCACCGACTTCGGCCGAACAACGGATCTCCTGATCGTTGGCGCTGATCACCTTGAGGCGGATCTTGCCGTCGTTGATCAGCAGGCGCTGGCCCTTCGTCAGCAGCCCGAACAATTCGGGGTGCGGCAGCTCTACGCGGGAACCGTCGCCAGGTTCGGGATTGCGATCGAGCGTGAAGTGCCCCGAATGGCGGATGACTGCCTGCCCGTCCCTGAACTTGCCCACGCGCAATTTGGGGCCTTGGAGATCGGCCAAGATCGCGATCGGGCGCATGAACTGCTTTTCCATCGCCCGGATTCCAGCGATGGTCTTGGCGTGATCGGCATGTTCGCCGTGGCTCATATTAACGCGGAACGCATCGACCCCGGCCTTGAACAAACGCGCGAGCATCTCGGGGGAGCGGCTGGCGGGGCCGACGGTGGCGAGGATCTTGACCTTGCGGCCGCGCGGGTCGAGCTTGGGAGCGGAATGGGCCATGGAAATCGGCTATGGCAGCGGTGTACGACAAAGCAAGGACGATAAAACAATGACCATGAATGCGGACGACCCGCTCGACGAACTCGACGATGCCGTGGCGGCGGCAGCGTTCCGGCGGCTGGTGCGCCATCTGCGCCACCGCCACGATGCGCAGAATATCGATCTGATGGGGCTGGCGGGCTTCTGCCGTAACTGCCTTGCCGACTGGATCCGTGAAGCAGGCTATGCGGGCGACAAAGATGCGGCGCGCGAACTGATCCACGGGATGCCGATGGATGAATGGAAGGCCGCACGTCAGAGCCCAGCGACCGAAGAGCAGATCGCGGCTATGGAAGCCAGCCTGACGCGCAACAAGGCGGACCTGCGCTAGACGATTTTTCGACAAGGGCGGTTTCGTCTGCAAGCGGGCAGCGCTATCGCCCTTGCCTCTCGCCCGCGGGCGATTCTCACATCACCGGAGTTTGCATTTCATGGCCGAAGCCACCGACGACCGCCTGCGCCTGCTGATCGAGCGCATCGAACGCCTCGAGGAAGAGAAGAAGGGCATCGCCGACGACATCCGCGACGTCTATGCCGAGGGCAAGGCGGTCGGTTACGATACAAAACTGATGCGGCAGCTTATCAAGCTTCGCAAGATGGACATTAATGATCGCAGGGAAATGGAAACGCTGCTCGAAACCTATAAGGCGGCAATCGGTATGGAGTGAGGATTATCGATCGAGGTCGTCGGTCATCGCCGCTTGATAGTGAGCCCAAGCGGTTGGGTCATTTTCATTGAGGAGGCGAAGAACTTCGCCAATTCCTTCGACTTCGTCGCGGAAGGCCAGCGTGACCCG
>CAMYIQ010000270.1 GCA_947258465.1 uncultured Erythrobacter sp. | reverse complement strand
TGCCCGCAGAAGGCGCCAAGACCGCCCACTTCTGCTCCATGTGCGGCCCCAAATTCTGCTCGATGAAGATCACGCAAGAAGTGCGGGAGTTTGCTGCGAAGCAAAACTCGGACAGCTACCTCGCGAGCGAAAACATCAAGCGCGAGACCTCAGCCGAAGAAGCCGAGGAAGCGCGCAAAGGTATGAAAGAGATGAGCGAAGTGTACCGTGAGAAGGGCGAGAAGCTGTATTTGCCGGAGTCCGAAACCGAGTAGGGAAGCGTGATCGTAAAGCGCGGGCCCGCGCAAGAGGTGCTCGAGGTGAGGCGGGAAGGCATGGAGAAAATGACCAAGGGGTGCCGGGACTCGGCCCGCTGTGTCGGCAGAGCAAGCAACTCGATCGACTACAGGTGTAGACAACAGTACGGTTTCTGCTAGTTCGCTCTGTAGCCATGCTTACGGAGAGGACTTGAAAAATGCGTCGATGGATACGGGTCGTGACGGCGACCATGCTGGCTTGCGCCGGGACTATAGCTGCTGGCGGGCAACCCGCCAACGATGGCTCCGAACGACCAACTCCAGATAGCCGTCAGGCTGTGCAAACGCAGCAGGACAGAATTGCTGCGATCGAGAATGGATTGCGCCCTCCTTTGGCGGCGAGGGGTGAACCGGGACCGCTCTGGACATTGCGGGAGAGAATGGCTCACCACAAGGTGCCAGCAGTCAGCATCGCGGTTTCCATCGATGGCAAGCTGGCCTGGGCCAAGGCCTATGGGATTCTTGAAGCCGGAAGCGCCGAACCTGTCGACGCGGACACGCTGTTCCAGGCAGCCTCCTTATCGAAACCGGTTGCTGCGCTTGCGGCTCTGACCCTGGTAGATCGCGGGCAGATCGATCTCGATGCGCCCGTCAACGCCTACCTCACTTCCTGGCAAATCCCCGAGAATGCCTTCACCCGCGCGGAAAAAGTGACCTTGCGGCATCTCTTGTCGCATCGGGCGGGGACGACGATTCATGGCTTCGAGGGTTACGGAGTCGATCA
Organism: uncultured Erythrobacter sp.; assembly: GCA_947258465.1. Lineage (GTDB taxonomy): Bacteria > Pseudomonadota > Alphaproteobacteria > Sphingomonadales > Sphingomonadaceae > Qipengyuania. Next base: position 7,588 of record CAMYIQ010000270.1, on the reverse strand, counting down.
AATTCATCCGACCAGCACGCAAATCCTGACCGGGGAAGCACCGGCCAATACGTCGCCCGTCGTAATAGACAAGACGCCAGGCGAGAGCCGCCGATACTCGGGCGGCGGGTTCCAAGTGGCACAGCTCCTGATCGAGGACGTCGCCGCCACGCCCTTCGCATATTACGTGCAAGCCAACGTGTTCGAGCCGGCCGGTCTGTCGAGAAGCAATTACGAATTCGTACAGCGGCATTCGAATGTCGCGTCGGGTCATGTCGGTAGCAAGTCCAAACCCATTCCGGCGCCGGGCTATTACGCTTATCCGGAACGCGCCGCAGCAGGGTTGTGGACGACGCCCAGCGAAATGGTCCGCCTCGGGGCGAGAGTTGCTGCGGCACGCAGCGTCGGCGGCGGCATTATCTCGCAGGATCTTGCGCGACAGCTCGTTCCCGACAGAGCGGATGAGCCCGGCTTGGGTTTCGGTCTGAACGATCCCGGCGACGGAATTGTCTTCGTCCATAATGGCCACAATCCGGGCTACAGCGCGCGCTGGTTCACATATGGCGATGGACGCGCGAGCGTAGCGATCATGACGAACTCCGATACCGGCGGCAAGCTCATCCGCGAAGTGGCGAGCGCGATCGGATATGTATATGGTTGGAAGCAGGACGCATTCGAGGAACGGGAGATCGTCGATTTGCCGGAGGCCTGGCAAGAGCAGCTCGTCGGCGGCTATGCCTTCGATGCGGCCAGCGGCCAACCGGTTGCCAGCATCAGCCTGGAGGATGGGCGATTGTGGATCGAGGGTGAGCTGGCCGAACGGTCCCGTTTCTATCCGACAAGCCGCGAACACTTCTTCATTCCAGGAGGGCTCAACTTCACCATTGAGACGGATGGCGATGGCAATGCCACGGGGCTCAATGTCGAAGGCGAGTTCGTGCTATCGAAATTGCCAGGAGGTTGAGGAACGGCTCCAGTAAATCCTTGTGTTAGAGCCTCGTCCGAAGCGCCCGGCAGCGTACGGCTGACGGCCTCCCCTCGCCGCTGTAGAGCGGATCGAGGGGAGGGGGCTCAACGGCGCTGGAGGTACGCTGCCCGGGAAAAGCCGAACACCTCCTTCGGCCCACCCTCAAGACAGGGAAGATAGCAACGCATCGCAAAGAGCCGGAATGGCCCGCGCGCCCTCGCTTTGACGAATTGCCCGAAAGCGAGCTGGCCAGCCGCTTCCGCAGCCATTTCTTCTGACACCCAAACCCTTGCCACAACTCCGCCCCCAAGCCACATAACCGCCATGTCCGCAGATTGCTGTTCCGCCAAGTCCACCACCCTCGAAACGCTCGCCCGGCAGCGGGATCAGCGGCGCGTGTTGGTGATCGTGCTGGCGATCAACGCCGCGATGTTTGTCCTCGAATTCGGGGCGGGGATCATTGCCGGGTCGGCTGCGCTGATGGCGGATGCGAGCGACATGCTCGGCGATGCGGTGGTCTATGCGGTCAGCCTCTACGCCCTGGCGCGCTCCGATCGGTGGAAGGCCGGGGCTGCGATGCTCAAAGGCGTGGTAATCCTCGCGCTCGGCGTCGGGATCGCTATCACTGTCGTCGCCAAGGTCCAGAGCGGAGTGCCGCCCTCCTCCACGCTGATGCTGATGTTCGGCGGGCTGGCGCTGATTGCCAATCTCATATGTCTCAGCCTGCTCACTCGCTTCCGTCATCAGGATGTGAATATGTCGAGCACCTGGGAATGTTCACGCAATGACGTGATCAACAATTGCGGTGTGCTGGTGGCTGCCGGGCTGGTCTGGTGGCTTGCTTCGCCATGGCCCGATATTCTGATCGGCGGGCTGATGGCGCTGATCTTCCTGCGTTCGGCCTTGCGGGTAATCGCGGAAGCCGCGCCGCAACTGCGCGCGTCCTAACCACGCCCCATCCGCACCAGCACCCGGTCGAGCGCCTGGAGGAAGCGCGAGCGATCTGCCTTGCCGAAGGGCGGCGGGCCTCCGCCCACACCGTCCATTCCGGCGCGCAGGTCTTCCATGATCGCGCGCGTGGCGATGGCGCTGCCGATGCTCGCCGCGTCGAAGGGCTTGCCATTGTGGGCGAGCACCTGCGCGCCGGCCTTCAGGCAGCGTTCGGCGAGCAATATGTCGGCGGTGATCACCACGCTGCGCTCGTCTGCATTTTCCGCGATCCAGTCGTCCGCCGCGTCGAAGCCGTCGGAGACCACCACGCGCTTCACCCGTTCGCTCACCGGCACGCGGAAGGGGCTGTTGCTGACCACGCGGACATGCGCCCCGTGCCGTTCTGCGACCCGGTAGACCTCTTCCTTGACCGGGCAGGCATCGGCATCGACGAGGATGGTGGGCGCGGGTGGGGCGGGCAGGCTCATGAAAAGCGCTCTAACCCCGCGCGATTGTGCTGGAAAGTGCTGAGCGAAGACCCATATCGGAAAGCGGACGGGATACCGAGAACAAGAGGAAGTCACACATGCAGGTCCAGTTCAATTCCGACAGCAGCGTCATGGGCACGGAAAACGTTGCCGAACGCATCGAGGCGTCCGTGCGCGACAAGCTGGCGCGGTTCGAGGATCGGCTGACGCGGCTCGAAATTCATGTTCGCGACGAGAATGGCGCCAAGGGCGGGGCCGACGACAAGGCCTGCACCATCGAGGCGCGGCCCAGCGGCGGGCGGGCGATCGGCGTGACCGAACATGCCTCCACTGTCGATGATGCCGCGCGCAAGGCTGCCGCCACGCTCGCCCAGCGGCTTAACCGGCATTTCGGCAAGAGCGAGAAGCATAAGCACGACGCGCGTCCCGACAAGGTGATGTAGGAGCCGCTGCCGGGGATTGGAGCCGAACCCGCCCTGGCGGGTTCGCCCTTTCCCCGCCGCCTTATCGGAAAGCCGGTAATATAATTAGGTGTTTCGGCAAGGGCGTGGTAGAGCATCGCTGCTGACGTCGAAATTTGCGACGGACTTCGGATTTTGACGACGCCGCTTGCCCGCTTGCACTGCATTCGGGGCCCCGGCGAAAACCAGACGACGACTTCCTTTCTTCGGACGACCTTACGCACGACCGTTCCGCATGTCGCGGCGCGGTAAACCCTCGCGTTCTTGAAAGGAACGACACATGAGCAAGACTGGCACAGTCAAATTCTTCAACTCCGACAAGGGCTATGGCTTCATCCAGCCCGATGACGGTTCGGACGACAGCTTCGTCCACATCAGCGCCGTACAGGCCGCTGGCATGACCACGCTCGATAAAGAGCAGCGGCTCAACTACGAAGTCGAAATGGGCCGCAACGGCAAGGCCAGCGCGGTGAACCTGTCCAGCGCAGACTGATCGCACGCGTCGCGCGCCGTTTCGGCCTTGGCCGGCGGCGCGCGGCACACCCTCCGCACGCCAAAAAGGGGCACGGCATGAGCCAGACCTACGACTTTTACGCTGCACGTGCTCGCGAAGCGCGCGCCGCGGCCGAGGAGGCCACTCTCGACAATGTACGCCAGCGCGAGATGCGCGCCGCCGCCACCTGGACCGAACTGGCCGATCAGGCACGGCGCGTTGCCGAAGGCCGCGCCAAGGTGGAACGCGAAAAAGCCGCCGCGCGCGATGCGCTGGCCGCACAGGGCGGCTGACCCTTTCTTTTCCATCGGGTCCGCTGGCTTTACCTCGCAGAACGGGTGAACCAGTTCCCCGCAGCACCGCCAATCCGGACAACCCCGCCAGAGGGGTAACGAGATATCGACTGTCTCCGGGCCGTTTGCCCGCACCGGTCAGACCGTGCCTTCCGCCCGCATCTTGCCACCGTTCGGCGCACCCACGCGCCGCTTGGGCACAATGATACGGATGTTCGAAACATCCATGCGCGCCCATCGTTCGTATCTAGAAGCACCGGCCGGATGAATCGGCTGTGGGAATGCTCACGGACTACCGAAAAAGGACCTATCATGAACAAGCTTACCATCGCGCTCGCCTCTACCGCATCGCTGGCACTTGCCGCATGCGCGGAAACGCCACCGGAAAGCGACACCTATGAAGAAGCCGCGGCCGCCGATCAGATGGCCAATGCCGAAGCAATGGCGCCCGGCACGGTCGTGGAAGTCGCACAGGGCGACGAGACCTTCTCTACTCTGGTCAGCGCAGTGACTGCCGCAGGGCTGGGCGAAACGCTGTCGGGCGAAGGGCCGTACACTGTCTTTGCGCCTACCAACGATGCCTTCGCCAAGATCCCCGAGGCGACGCTCACCGAACTGACCACCAACGATACCGAGACGCTCGGTACCATCCTCACCTACCATGTGGTGGAAGGTAATGTGGACGCTGGCACGCTGACGCAGGCCATCACCGATGCCGGTGAGGACGGCTACGCCATCACTACCGTCAATGGCGGTACGCTGACCGCGAAGGTCGTCGATGGCGATGTCGTATTGACCGATGCCGCGGGCGGTACGTCCACCGTCACCGCGACCGATGTGGCCGCTTCCAACGGCGTTATCCACGTGATCGATACCGTGCTAATGCCGCAATAGGCGGACCGCGCCAGGTTACAGGAATGCGAGGCGGCCCCGGCGACGGGGCCGCCTTTCGCATGTCGGGCTTCCCCGCATGGTTTCCGGCAATGTCGGCGGACTGGATTATTCGCCCGATGCGGGGGCAGGGCCGAACGCGGCCTCCTCGAATGCGGGCGGCTGCGCGGATTCGGGCACCGCGACGGGCCTGGATGGCTGTGTGACGGGCTCGCCGAGCGATTGGGACGATACAAGGAGCGCTTGCTCCATCGGTTCGCTTGCAACTGCATGATCCGCAAGAACCGTTCGGGCAGGGCTGGGCTGCCACCGATCGAGCCGGTCGATCTCCGCATCGCTCAGCTCCTGGCCATAATCGGCGTCGAGCAGGAATGGCTCCTCGGCATGGTCGCGGAAGGTGTGCCATTCATCGCGCAGGCGCCCGTGGCGGGCCAGCTCCGTCACCGGAATCGTGCCTGTCGGCGTGACGAGCGGATAGTGGTTGGGCGGTGGCTTGCGCGTGTCGAGGCGAAATTCGCCGATACCGGCATTGCGCGGCGCCTCGGGGATCATGCTCTCGCTTCGCGCAAGGATCGGCGTTGACCCGATCGCGCTGCCGCTGAGCGCCCCCGCCGCGACGATTGCGGCGATGAGCGGGGCGGCGTACCAGCGGGGATCGAGGCGGGGTAGCTTCATGGGAATGCGTCTTTCGCCCTGTCAACGCCGATCCATGCCGTGGTGTTCCGACAGACTGCGTTCCGGCACACGGTCAGGGCCTTTGCCGGTTATGGGCAGGCGGAAATGGGGGCGAGGCCGGAGAGATGAGCAGCGACTGTGCTGGACACGCGCACCGGCCGGGCTAGTCTCGCGGGCCGAACGGAGGGAGAGGAAGATATGGAGCGTTTTGAAGGCGGCTGTCTATGCGGCCAGGTCCGCTACGCGATCGAAGGCGATCCGGCGGCATCGATGGTGTGCCATTGCACCCATTGCCAGAAACAGTCGGGCAGCGCGTTTTCCACGATCATCGGGATGCCCGAAAATCGGGTTTCCATAAACGGCGAACCCGTGACCTATCGCGATAGCGGTGAAAGCGGCAAATCGGTCGAAAGGCAGTTTTGCGGCACCTGCGGTTCGCCGCTCTTCTCGCGGGTGGAGGTGTCGCCGGGAATGCTGTGGATCAAGGCGGGGACGCTGGACGATCCTTCCGGCTACACACCGTCCGCGCATATCTGGACGCGCAGCAAGCAATGTTGGGTCGATACGGGCGACATACCCGCTTTCGATACCAACCCGGGCTGAGGGAGCGAGACAAATGGCCAGTATCCGTGCGCGCCTCGTCAATTTCGCTCTCCCGTTGCTGGGCGTCAAACGCTTCTTCGCGGAGCCCGGCAAGCTCGACGAAAGGATCGCGCAACTGCGCGCGCGAAAGCCAGTCCGCCCCCGGGCGAAATGGCACAAAAGCTTCGACATTCGCGAATTCGCCAGCCGCGGCTTTCCTGTGGTCACGATCGAGCCGAGGGGCGGGGCCAGGCCCGGTGCGCCGCACCTGTTCTACCTTCATGGTGGCGGCTATGTGATGGATATTGCCGCCGTGCACTGGGACACGGTGGCAGATCTGTGCGAGCGGCTGGGAGCGTCGGCAACGGTGCCGGTCTATCCGCTCGCGCCGGAAAACAAGGCGCCGGAGGTGCTGGCGGCGATGCATTCGCTCTATCTCGAACTGGCGGCCCGCCATGGCGCGCAGAACATCACCATTATGGGCGACAGTGCCGGTGGCGGGATGAGCCTGGCGCTGGCGCAGATGCTCAAGGCGGATGGCGCCCCAATGCCCGGCAGTCTGGTGCTCTATTCGCCCTGGCTCGACGCGACCGCGACCGCCGAAGGTCAGCGCGCGATCGAACGGCGCGACCGGATGTTGGCAGTGAGCGGGCTGGAAGCCTGCGGCGCGATGTATGGCGGCGATCTGGCGCTCGACGATCCCCGTGTCAGTCCGCTGTTCGGCGCGCTCGAAGGTCTGCCGCCGATCGCCATATTCTCAGGCACTTCGGACATTCTGATCGTCGATGGCCGCCGGCTGGCCAAACGGCTGGATGAACCGGGGATGCCCGAACATGTCTATTACGAGTATAAGGACATGTTCCATGTCTGGATGTTGCTGCCGGTGCCCGAAGCCAAGCAGGCGCGCAGCCAGACGGTCGATTTCATCCGCGAACACAGGAGAGCGGCTTGATCAAGATTACGAGTATCACACTCTGCGCGGCGCTGGCCTTGGCGGGATGCAGCGGTAACGACGATCCGGGACCCGGTTCGCTGCAGAGCTCGACCTTCGACGGTATCGCCGATGCCGAAGTGGTCCATTACACCGGCACGGAACCGTTCTGGGGTGGCGCGGCCGGGGGCGGCATGGCGACCTATTCGACGCCCGAAAACCCTGATGGCACGGAATTTCCCGTAGAACGCTTTGCAGGCAATAACGGGCTCGGTATCAGCGGCACCCTTGACGGCGCAGGGTTCGACCTGACCGTCACCCCGGGCGAATGTTCCGACGGGATGAGCGATCGCCGCTATCCCTTCACCGCCACCCTGATGATCGGGGGCGAGCAGCGTCAAGGATGCGCCTGGACCGAAAGCCAACCCTTTACCGGGCCGGAAATGCCCTGATGGCCGACCGGACTTCGGCTCGCCGGGGCATTTTCTTCTGGCTCGCCGTCGCTTGCGCATCGAGGATCGACCCCGGGGTCATCCTCGATGCGGATCGGGGGGCGCAGCGGTGAATAGTGTGCCTGCCTGGCCACGCTGGCTCGGCCTCGCCGGGCTGTTGCCGCAACTGGCCTGTGTGGCGATTCTCTATCTCGGGCCTGGCCAATGGCGCGGCGCCGCTCTGGGTGTCGCTTTCGCTTACGCAGCGCTAATCCTGTCGTTCCTCGGCGGGATGTGGTGGGGGATTGCCGCGGCCGCACCCGCTGCGGAGCGCCGCCGGACGCTCGGCTGGCTGTGGATCGCGGCCGTCCTGCCGAACCTGGTCGCGCTGGCGGCTTTCCTGCCTTGGGTTTTCGAGTGGCCATGGCCCGAGCCTTCGATGGTCATGCTGGGCGGCGCGTTGCTGG
>CAMYIQ010000269.1 GCA_947258465.1 uncultured Erythrobacter sp. | reverse complement strand
CGTTCGAACCCGGGGGGCAGCAGGTCGACCGGAGCATCTTGGGCAAGAACCATGGCCGAAGTGAAGGCAAGCGCCGCCGTGCCTAGGAACCACGCCGTCTTCACTGGCCGATCCCCGGCACTTCGATCGCTTCCTCGATCGGGTGCAGCGGCTCTTCGCCGCCATGGATCAGGGCAGCTACCAACAGCACCAAGAACACCATCGCCAAGATAGCTCCGATCCGTTTGCCGCTCATCGCCAAGTTTTTCGCGTCCCGCTCCAAGTGCTGATACCTTGCCCGCGCCCTAGCCCAGTTCTAGGCACGGCGGCAATGACCGATACAACCGCCCTGACGCCTGGCGAAATCGCCAAGATCGCCGCGCGGATCGACCGCCCGGTGGTGCTTGTCGGCCTGATGGGCGTCGGGAAATCGACCGTCGGGCGCAAGCTTGCAACCCTGCTCGGGACCGATTTCGTCGATGTCGACGACGAAATCGAACGCGCTGCCGACCGCACGGTAAGCGAAATCTTCGAAGCGCATGGAGAAGCCTATTTCCGCGCCGGAGAACGCCGGGTCATCGCCCGCCTGATGGAAGAGGCGCATGGCGTGATTGCTACCGGCGGCGGGGCTTTCGTCGATCCGGAAACACGCGCGCTGATTCTCGATCAAGCCATCGCGGTCTGGCTCGATTGCGATATCGACACCTTGGTAGAGCGCACATCCCGCCGCAACGATCGGCCGCTGCTGCGCAATGGCAACGCACGCGAAATCCTGACCGACCTCAAGGACAAACGCGGCGCAGCCTATGCCGAGGCGCAGATCCATCTGGTTACCGATGACGGACCCCATTCCGAAACCGCACAACGCATCCTGGAGGCGATCGACGCATGGCTGTGATACCTGTCGAACTGGCCGGACGGCGGTACGAAGTCCGCGTCGGCCCGGATCTGCTGGCCGATCTCGGCGCGCAAGCGAAGCCCTTCCTGCGCAAGAGCCATGCCTGCATCGTCGCCGACCGAAATGCGCGAAAGCACTGGGGCGAGACGGTCGCCCGTTCATTGCAAGCCGAAGGTATCGAGCCGCGATGGTACGATGTCGCGCCGGGTGAAGCCTCCAAGAGCTGGGAGAGCCTCGCTCATCTCACCGACTGGCTGCTTGGCCAAGGGGTCGAGCGGGGCGATCATGTCTTCGCTCTTGGCGGCGGCGTGGTCGGCGATCTCACCGGCTTTGCCTGCGCCATTCTCAAGCGCGGTTGCGGATTCGTCCAGCTCCCGACCACTCTGCTCGCGCAAGTCGACAGTTCGGTGGGAGGAAAAACCGCGATCAACACCGCTGCAGGCAAGAATCTCGTCGGCGCGTTTCATCAACCGTCGCTGGTGCTGGCCGATCTCGCCACGCTCGCAACCCTCCCCGAGCGGGAAATGCGCGCGGGGTTTGCCGAAGTGCTCAAATACGGCGTGCTCGGCGATCGCGACTTCTTCGTCTGGCTCGAAGCGCATGCGCCGGGGGTGCTTGCATTGGATCCAGCCGATCTCGAACATGCAGTGGCGACCAGCGTCGCGGCCAAGGCGCGGATCGTCGCGGAGGATGAACGCGAGACGACCGGCGCACGCGCGCTGCTCAATCTCGGGCATACTTTCGGCCACGCGCTGGAGGCGGAAACCGGCTTCTCCGACCGCCTGCTCCACGGCGAGGCGGTGGCGCTGGGCATGGTGCTCGCGGCCCGTTATTCGGCGCGGCGCGGCGACATCGGGCTGGCAGATGCGGAGCGCGTGACGCGCGCCGTCGATGCAGCGGGCCTACCGTCGGAAATCGCCGCGCTGCAATTGCCCTGCAATGGGCGCGCGCTTGCCGACCACATGCTGCACGACAAGAAGATGGATGCGGGCACGCTGCCTTTCATCCTGCTGCGCAGCATCGGTGCAGCATTTCTGGCACGGGACGTCGCACTGGATGATGTTGCCGCCTTTCTGGACGAGCAACTGCAAACGCACTGAACACGCGGCAAATCAGAACAGGCGCGAGCCGTCGGGCACTTTCTTGTCCGGGGCGAACAGGACCACCTCGCCCGCCTCGTCGGCAAAGCCCAGCGTGAGCACTTGCGACATCAGCGGGCCGATCTGGCGCGGCGGGAAATTGACCACCGCCGCGACCTGCCGCCCGACGAGTTCTTCGGCGGAATAATTCGCGGTGATCTGAGCGCTGCTTTTCTTCTCACCGATCACCGGGCCGAAATCGATCACCAGCTTGTAGGCCGGTTTTCGCGCTTCGGGAAAATCCTCCGCCGATACGACCGTCCCGATCCGGATGTCCGCCTTCAGGAAGGTCGCAAAATCGGTTTCCTCGGCTGCGGGCGCATCGGGCGAATGCGAAAGGTGCATTCTATTCCAGCTCCAGAATCACCGCGTCGACGGCCAGGCTGTCGCCCTCGGCAGCGTTGATCTTGCCGACGGTCGCCTGCTTTTCGGCGCGCAGGATGTTTTCCATCTTCATCGCTTCGACCGTGGCGAGCGGCTGGCCGGGCTGGACTTCCTCGCCTTCTTCCACATGCAGTTTCACCAGCAGGCCCGGCATCGGGCAGATCAGCATCTTGGACAGGTCGGGCGGGGTCTTCTCGATCATATGCGATGCGAGGTTGGCGATGCGGGTCTGCAGGATGCGCAGATGGTGCGTCGCGCCGCGCGTGGTGATGTCGTAGCCCGTGCGCGTGGGTTCGAGCTGGAAGGTGTAGCGTTCGAGCGGCTCGGCGTCCTCGTCCGCGCCGTTTTCGAACAGCGCCACATCCACCATCGCATCGCCCGGCGTGTACCGCATCTCGATCGTGACCTGTTCCCCGTCGACGGTCAGCGCGTTTTCTTCGAGCCGGACCTCGTGCGAGGTCGCTCCTTCCTCGCGCTCGCCGATGCGAACCGTCCAGTCGCCCGGCGCGTAATTCTCGCCGGCGAGCTGCTGGTCAATCCGCCGCGCCCGGTCGGCATCGGCGGTGGCGATCACGCCGCCCACAGCGGCGAGAACCTTGGTCAGCCCGTCAGATGCGGGCGACCCTTCGAAACCGTCGGGATATTCCTCGGCAATGAAGCCGGTGGTAAGCTCGCCCGAACGGAAGCGATCATGCTGCATGATGGCGCTGAGAAAATCGATATTGTGACCCAGCCCTTCGATGCGGAAGGCATCGAGCGCGGCGATCTGGAGATCGGCGGCCTCGTCGCGCGTTTCGCCCCAGGTGATGAGCTTGGCGATCATCGGGTCGTAGAACATCGACACCTCGCCGCCTTCGAACACGCCGTCATCCACCCGGATACCGTCGACACCGCGGCGGCCGTTCTCCTCGCCATCGTCGGCCCAAGGTTCGACCGGCGGCTGATACCGCACAAGGCGGCCCGTCGAGGGCAGGAAGCCGCGATAGGGGTCTTCGGCATAGACCCGGTTCTCGATCGCCCAACCGTCGATTTTGACGTCGTCCTGCTTGATCTGGAGCTCTTCGTCGGCCGCGACGCGGATCATCTGTTCGACGAGGTCGACGCCCGTGATCGCTTCGGTAACGGGATGCTCCACCTGCAGGCGGGTGTTCATTTCGAGGAAGTAGAAGCTTTCGCCGCTCTTGTCGGCACCGCTCACGATCAGTTCGACCGTACCGGCGCTGTGGTAGTTCACTGCCTTGGACAGCGCGACGCATTGCTCGCCCATGGCCTTGCGCATCTTGGGCGTAACGAAGGGCGACGGCGCTTCTTCGACCACTTTCTGATGGCGCCGCTGGATCGAGCATTCGCGCTCGTTGAGATAGATCACATTGCCATGCTTGTCGCCGAGGATCTGGATCTCGATGTGGCGCGGGTTCTCGATGAACTTCTCGATGAAGACGCGGTCGTCACCGAAGGAATTGAGGCCCTCTCGCTTGGTCGCCTCGAAACCCTCGCGCACGTCCTTTTCCGACCAGGCAAGGCGCATGCCCTTGCCGCCGCCGCCCGCGCTGGCCTTCATCATCACCGGATAGCCGATATCGTTGCTGATCTCGACCGCATGGTCGGTATCGCGGATCTCGCCGACGAAGCCGGGGACCACATTCACGCCGGCTTCCTTGGCGAGCTTCTTGGATTCGATCTTGTCGCCCATCGCCGCGATGGCGTTCACCGGCGGACCGATGAAGGCGATGTTCTCTTTCGCCAACGCCTCGACAAAGCTCGCCCGCTCGGAGAGGAAACCATATCCCGGATGCACCGCTTCGGCGCCGGTCTGCTTAGCCGCGGCAATGATCTTGTCCGCGATCAGATAGCTTTCCGCCGCAGGCGCCGGACCGATATGCACCGCCTCGTCCGCCATCCGCACGAAAGGCGCGCGGGCATCGGCATCGGAATAAACGGCCACCGTCTGGATACCCATGCGGCGCGCGGTCTTGATGACCCGGCAGGCGATTTCGCCGCGATTGGCGATGAGGATCTTTTTAAACATCGTTATCTTTCCAGTGTCCCTAAATCTGTGCCAGCGCCTGTTCGAGATCGGCGACGATATCGTCGATATGTTCGATCCCGACCGACAGCCGCACCACGTCCGGACCAGCGCCCGCCGCGACCAGCTCTTCCGCCGAAAGCTGGCTATGTGTGGTCGATGCGGGGTGAATAATCAGGCTGCGCGTATCGCCGATATTGGCGAGGTGGCTGAACAGCTCGACGCTGGAGACGAGCTGCTTGCCCGCCTCGAATCCGCCCTTGAGACCGAAGGTGAAAACGGCTCCGCCGCGGCCGCCCAGATATTTGTCCGCAAGCGGCCTGTATGGATCATCTTCCAACCCGGCATAGGACACCCAGGCCACCTTGGGATGCGCGCGGAGCCACTGCGCCACGGCCAGCGCATTGCTGCAATGGCGATCCATCCGCAGTGCCAGCGTTTCCATCCCGGTCAGCGCGAGAAAGGCATTCATCGGCGCCATGGCCGGACCGAGATCGCGCAGGCCGAGCACCCGACAGGCAGTGATGAAGGCGATCGGTCCGACCGGCTCCAGCGCGTCCACCAGCACCGCCCCGTGATAAGACCCGTTGGGCGCGGTGAGGCTGGGGAACTTGTCGCTCGCCTTCCAGTCGAAACGGCCCGAATCCACGATCAGCCCGCCAACCGCATTGCCGTGTCCGTTGAGGAACTTGGTGCAGGAATGAACGATGATGTCCGCACCATGGTCGAACGGGCGGCACAGCGCGGGCGTCGCCATCGTGTTGTCGACGATCAGCGGCACCCCGGCGTCATGCGCCACCTTGGCGATGGCCGCGATATCGCTGACCACGCCGCCCGGATTGGCCAGGCTTTCGATGAAGACACAGCGCGTCTTGTCGTCGATGGCGGCCGCGACATTCGCCGGATCATCGGCATCGACGAAGTGGGTTTCCCACCCGAACTTGCGGAAGCTCTCGCCAAGCTGGTTGAGCGATCCGCCATAGAGCTTTTTCGCCGCCACGATATTGCAGCCCGGCTCCATCAATGTGTGGAACGCGATCAACTGCGCCGCATGGCCCGATGCCAGGCCCAATGCGCCCACACCGCCTTCAAGCGCGGCAATCTTCTTCTCCAGCGCATCGTTGGTCGGGTTCATGATGCGGGTGTAGATGTTGCCGAATTCCTGCAGGCTGAAAAGCCGTGCAGCGTGCTCGGGATCGTCGAAGACATAGCTTGCCGTTTGATAGATCGGCGTGATCCGCGCTTTCGTGGTCGGATCGGGCTCGCATCCAGCGTGAATGGCCAGCGTATCGAGTTTCTGGTCGGACATCGGCTCCCTCAAATTCGCTATTCGGCCGGAACGGCCTGGGCGCGGCAAGCGGCCGCCCGCATCGGTTCTTCCTGCTCGAGCGCGGTCAGGCCGAGCTTGGCGAACAGCGCGGCGTCGGTGTCGTCACCCGCATTTGGCGCGGTGAGCAGCTTGTCGCCCGTGAAGATCGAATTCGCGCCGGCCATGAAGCACAGCGCCTGCGTGGCTTCGGACATCGACTCCCGGCCTGCCGACAGGCGCACCATGCTCATCGGCATCGTGATGCGCGCCACCGCCACGGTGCGGACAAATTCGATATCGTCGATCTTGGCCATCGGCGTGCCTTCCAGCATGTCGCCCAGCACCGTGCCCTTGACGGGCACCAGCGCGTTGACCGGGACGCTTTCGGGATGGCGTTCCAGCGTGGCGAGCGTGTGGACAAAACCCACCCGGTCCTCGCGCGTTTCGCCCATGCCGACGATCCCGCCGCTGCACACATTGATCCCCGCATCGCGCACATTCTGCAGCGTGTCGAGCCGGTCCTGGTAATTGCGGGTCGAGATCACGCGCTCGTAATATTCCGGCCCGGTGTCGACATTGTGATTGTAGTAATCGAGGCCTGCCTCTTTCAGCATATCCGCCTGCTTGGGCGTCAGCATACCCAGCGTCATGCAGGTCTCCAGCCCCATCGCGCGCACGCCCTTCACGATCTCGACGATCGCGGGCATGTCGCGGTCCTTGGGATTGCGCCAAGCGGCGCCCATGCAGAAGCGTTGGGAGCCTTGATCCTTCGCCTGTGCCGCGCGCTGGAGGACCGACTGCACCTCCATCAACTTGGTTGCCTCGACCCCGCTATCGGCCTTCACCGACTGCGAACAATAGCCGCAGTCCTCCGGACACCCGCCGGTCTTGATCGACAGCAGCGTGCAGAGCTGAATTTGCTCGGGCGGATGGAACTCGCGATGGACGGTGGCGGCGCAAAAGAGCAGTTCGGTAAAGGGAAGGTCGAACAGCCCCGCGATTTCCTCGCGGGTCCAGTCAGTGCGGATTTGGGTCAATTTAATTCGTCCTGTTTCGCGCTAAGTTCACTTAGGCGCACCATGCACTGTGTGCTCTTTTTCACTTCGCCTGAGTCCCATCTTTTATAGAGGTTGTTCACCGCGTGATCTTGAGGTCCGTCGTAGATGGTTTCGAAATTGCAGCCGTCGGGGGAAATATGAAACACCAATAAGCGTGGCGAACGATGCTCGGGGGAGAGATAGCGGAATGCCACACCATCACCGCGCAAAGTTGCTTTAATCTCCACATCCTCCTCTCCAATTTTCCCGTCGACACCCTTCCGGTTTGTCCCCTCCAACTTCATACCGAAGTGACGAATGGCGATCCATTCGCCGATGTCTCCGATGAGCTTGCCGTCCATCGTAAATTTAAGTTGTGATGAATCGCGTTGTGACGCTTCGCAGTCGTCAATGAGAGCGGAAACGAGCTCTGAATGCGCTTTGAAGAACATTGCTACGCATGGAGGCAAATCGCTTTTCACTCTGCCGCCTCGTCCAGATCCTCACCGGCTGGCGGCATGTTGTGGCCGAGCAGGCGCAGCACGTCTGCCGCGCATTCGACGACATTGCTACCCGGTCCATAGATGCCCTGCACCCCGGCATCGCGCAGGAAGTCGTAGTCCTTCTGCGGGATCACGCCGCCTGCGATCACCTTGATGTCGCTGCGACCGGCCTCCCTCAGCAGGCCGATCAGTTCGGGGATCAAAGTTTTGTGACCAGCAGCAAGGCTGCTCGCGCCGATGGCGTCGACGTCGTTTTCCAGCGCCATGTCGCGGGTTTCCTCCGGCGTCTGAAACAATGGGCCGGAGACGACCTCGAAGCCCATATCGGAGAAAGCCGATGCGATCACATTGGCGCCGCGATCGTGGCCGTCCTGCCCCATCTTGGCGACCATGAGTTTCGGCGCGCGGCCCAGACGGCGCTCGACCGCCTTCACACCTGCGACCACCTGCCGGTAGCGATCGTCATCGGCATAGGCTTGCGAATAGACCCCCCGCACCGGTTTGGGCACGGTGTCGTAGCGCCCATAGGCGTCTTCCATCGCCTGGCTGATTTCGCCCAGCGTTGCATCGTGCCGCGCGGCTTCTACCGCGAGTTCGAGCAAATTGCCTTCGCGCTGCGCCGCCCCGCGTGCCAGCGCGTCGAGCGCGGACTTACAGGCCATGTCATCGCGCCCTTCGCGGACCTTTTCGAGCCGCGCGATCTGGCTCTGGCGCACGGCATGGTTGTCGATGTCGAGCGTGTCGA
Source organism: uncultured Erythrobacter sp. (assembly GCA_947258465.1). Taxonomy (GTDB): domain Bacteria; phylum Pseudomonadota; class Alphaproteobacteria; order Sphingomonadales; family Sphingomonadaceae; genus Qipengyuania. The sequence goes on along the minus strand of CAMYIQ010000269.1, from coordinate 861 downwards.
TATCGGCCTCTTCGGGCAGGCGATATTTGTTTACGCCGACGATCACCGTTTCGCCCTTGTCGACGCTCGCCTGCTTGGCGGCGGCGGCTTCCTCGATCTGCGCCTTGGGCTTGCCGCTGGCGACGTATTGCGTCATTCCCCCAGCGGTCTCGACCTCGTCCAGCAATTTGCGGGCCTCGTCTATCAGGGCCGCGGTGAGGCTTTCGATGTAATAGCTTCCGCCCAGCGGATCGGCGACATTGGTAATGCCGGTTTCTTCCTGGATCACCAATTGCGTGTTGCGCGCGATGCGGGCGCTAAAGTCGGTCGGCAGCGCGATCGCTTCATCGAGCGCATTGGTGTGGAGCGACTGCGTACCGCCCAGCACCGCCGCCATCGCCTCTACCGTGGTGCGGATGACATTGTTGTAGGGGTCCTGCTCCTGCAAGCTTACACCGCTGGTCTGGCAGTGCGTGCGCAGCATCTTAGACTTGGGGTTCTGCGCGCCCAGCCCTTCCATCACATCGTGCCACAATGCCCGCGCGGCGCGCATCTTGGCGATCTCCATGAAGAAATTCATGCCGATGCCCCAGAAGAAGGACAGGCGCGGCGCGAAGGCGTCGATATCTAGCCCGGCCTCCATGGCGCGCTTGGCGTATTCCTTGCCGTCGGCAATGGTGAAGGCGAGTTCCTGCACGGCGGTCGCCCCGGCCTCGTGCATGTGATAGCCCGAAATCGAAATACTGTTGAATTTCGGCATGTTGGCCGAAGTATATGCGATGATGTCCGAAACGATCCGCATGCTCGGTTCGGGCGGATAGATATAGGTATTGCGGACCATGAACTCCTTGAGGATGTCGTTCTGGATGGTCCCCGAAAGCT
>CAMYIQ010000268.1 GCA_947258465.1 uncultured Erythrobacter sp. | reverse complement strand
TGCCTTCACTTCGGCCATGGTTCTTGCCCAAGATGCTCCGGTCGACCTGCTGCCCCCCGGGTTCGACCAGCCTGCGCCTACCCCCACACCCACACCCACGGCGCGGGCAACGCAATCTCCGCAACCCGGCCCGCCTGCCGCCGCCGAGACGCCCCAGCCGGGCGCGACGCAATCGGGCGAGATCGTTCAGCCGCTGCCGACACAAACGGCTCCGCCGCGCGCGAATCTGGACTTGTCGAACCTGCCTACAGTCGAAGAGCTGGAGGCGATGTCGACCGACGAGCTCGACGAATTGCTCGGCCTGAAGCCCAAGTTCGACATACCCGACGCGGCTCGCCGTTCGACCGAACGGGTCGGTATCATCGCAGCGGGCGAGGGGGGGCTTACAGCCGGTTCGCTCGCCCGCCAGCCGGCTCCCCTGGTTCGGGCCATCCTCGCCGGGACCAATCGTCCGATGGTATCGCGCTGGGGGCATATTCTCCTGCGCCGGGCCTTGGCCAGCAGGCTGGAAGCTCCGGCGGGAATGGACCCGGTCGAATTCGCTACGCTGCGGGTCGATGTTCTCAATGCGCTGGGCGAACATGTCGTCGCGCGGGCTCTGGTTCAGGACGTCGATACCGCGGACTATTCGCCCGCACTCGCCAATGCTGCCGTCAGGGCCTATATCGGCAGTGCCGATATCGTGGGTGCCTGCCCCGCCGTGCGGTTGGTCGATACCGGGCGCGAGGATACCGAGTGGCAGATGCTGGCGGGTATCTGCAACGCCTTTGCAGGCGAAGAGACCCGCGCCCAGAACGATCTGCGCCGCCTGCTCAGCCGAACCGAGGACGACCGCATCGACGTGTTGTTGGCGCAGCGCTTCGCCGGGGCTGCCGGGCGCGGACGGCGTGCGGTGACGATCGAGTGGGAGGATACCGGACCGATCACCCCGTGGCGGTTCTCGCTGGCCAATGCTCTGGGTGAGCCGGTCCCGTCGAACTTGCTCGAGGATGCGGGGCCGGATCTTCTGCGCATGGCGGCGCTGACCCCGGCGCTGTCTCCGGTCCAGCGCGCTCCGGCGGTCGACATTGCCGGGGCAAGCGGCATTCTCTCGGCTTCGGCGATGGTCGATCTCTACAGCCAGATTTTCGCCGACGAGGGGGCGGAGGGCGATACCGCGCTGACCGCCTCGCGTCTGCGCGAGGCCTATGTCGGCAGCGATCCGGTTCAGCGGCTGGCGGCCATTCGAGACATATGGTCGGGCGGAGGCGAGTTTTCCTATGGCCGCGTGGTTCTCACCGCCTATGCCGCGGCGCGCGTGCCGGTGCGTGCCGACTTCGCCGACGAGGCTGGAAATCTTATCGCCTCGATGCTCGCGGCCGGGCTCGACGGCGATGCCCTGCGCTGGTCGGGCGAAGTCGAACAGGGAAGCCTTGGCTGGGCCTTGCTCGCTCTCGCCGATCCTAACCGGAGTACTCCGGTAACCGACGGCCAGCTCGACAGCTTCGTCGATGACGATGATTCGTCAGGGCAGCAAAAGTCGCGCATGCTGTTGGCAGGACTGGCCGGTCTCGATCGGATCGACGATGCGGAGATCGGAGAATACAGCGATCGCCTCGGCATCGATCTGTCTGCCCCGACACGCTGGACCCGGATGATCGAGGGCGCGGCTGCAGTCGACAATCCCGCTCTGGTAGCGATGCTGGCGGGGCTGGGAATGCAGGGGTCCGGATGGGAACAGATGACGGCTCGCCATCTGTTCCACATCGTGGCGGCGCTGCGACGGGTGGGGCTCGATGCCGAAGCCCGCATGATCGCCGCGGAGGCGGTCGCCCGCGCCTGACGTGAGCGCGCCGGGATCATCGACAGACGATTTCCTCGCCATGCTTGCCGCCGAGCGCGGCGCGGCGCGCAACACCATTCTCGCCTACGGGCGGGATCTCGAACAGGCCGAGGCGCTGATTGGTGGAGCGCTCGATGCCGCAACGCCGGCCCAACTCGCCAAGCTCGGCCAGGGCTGGTCCTCGCTCGCACCCGCGACTCTCGCGCGGAAAGTGTCGGCTTTACGGCAGTTCTTCGGCTTTCTCGTCGACGAGGGGCTGCGCGAGGACGATCCCACCCACGCCCTTCCTCGACCGGCGGCGCGCCGCCCGCTGCCGAAAATTCTCTCGCATGGCCAGGTGGAAGCGCTTTTCGCTACAGCAGAGGAAGAGGCGGTGGGAGATAGGCCCGCGGCCGTCCGCCTGCTGACTCTTATCGAAATGCTCTACGGGTCGGGCCTGCGCGCGACGGAGCTGGTGTCGTTGCCGGTTTCCGCCGTACCGCGCGATGCGCCGTTCATGACGATTATGGGCAAGGGCGGACAGGCCAGGCTGGTCCCGGTCAGCCGCCGCGCCGGCGCGGTCCTGAGCCGGTGGTTGCCGCTTCGCGATCCGAAATCGCCGTGGCTGTTCCCGTCGCGGGGTGGCCATCTTTCGCGTGTGCGGCTGTTCCAGCTCCTCAAGGACCTGGCCGTTCGCGCCGACTTGCCGCCCGAAAAGGTGAGCCCGCATGTCTTGCGCCACGCTTTCGCGACGCATCTGCTCGAAGGCGGGGCGGACCTGCGCGCATTGCAGACATTGCTTGGACATGCGGATATTTCGACAACCCAGATATACACGCATGTCGATGCGGCGCGTTTGGTAAAGCTGGTGAACGAGCGGCATCCGCTTGCGCGCGCGCGATCTTCGGACTAGCGCGAGCGCATGATTTCCTATCTCGAATTCGAGAAGCCGGTTGCCGAGCTCGAAAAGCGCATCGCCGAACTGCGCAGTGCCTCGGAAGGCGACGACGTCGATATTTCCAACGAACTCCAGCGGCTGGAAGCGAAAAGCGCGGATCTGCTCGCGAGCACTTACGATTCGCTCAGCCCGTGGCAGAAGACGCAGGTCGCGCGGCATCCTTCGCGGCCGCATTTCCGCGATTACGTCGAACACGCCTTCGAGGAATTCGTGCCGCTGGGCGGCGATCGCTGCTATGGCGACGATGAGGCGATCCTCGGCGGTTTCGCGCGACTGAACGGGCGCAAGGTCGTCTTGATCGGCCATGAAAAGGGTAACGATACCGCCAGCCGGATCCGCCATAATTTCGGCATGGGCAAGCCGGAAGGGTATCGCAAGGCGATTCGCCTGATGGAATTGGCAGGGCGATTTGGTCTGCCGGTAGTGTCGCTGGTGGATACTTCCGGGGCCTTTCCCGGAATCGAGGCCGAGGAACGAGGCCAGGCCGAGGCGATCGCCCGGTCCACCGAAGCCTGCCTTGCCCTGCCGGTCCCCATGGTCGCCGCGATTGTCGGTGAGGGAGGCTCCGGCGGCGCCGTCGCGCTGGCCAGTGCCGAGCGAGTGCTGATGATGGAGCATGCCGTGTATTCGGTTATTTCGCCCGAAGGGTGCGCCTCGATCCTCTGGCGCACGGCGGAGCGGGCACCCGATGCGGCGGAAGCGATGAAGGTCACCGCGCAGGATCTCGCGAGCCTCGGGGTGATCGATCGCATCGTGCCCGAGCCGGTCGGAGGTGCGCATCGCGATCCGCGGCAAGCTGCTGCCGCGCTGGGATTGGCGATCGGCGAGGAACTCGACCAGCTTAGCCGGTTCCCGTCCGACGACCTCAGGCGCATGCGCGAAGAGCGCTTCCTCGCCTTGGCGGGCTGACGCTCACGGCCGGCGCGCGGGAACCAACGCTCGCCTACTCAGGTTCTTCCTACCGTACACGAACACAGCCGGGCGGGTCGCAATCGGCGGCCCGCGCGCGCTTGCAGAGATCGGGGAGAACCGTTCATGTCGCGCATCAAACTCGCCGCCGCCACTTCCGTAACCGCGCTTTCGCTTGGCCTGTCCGCCTGTATGGGCGGGGGGGACATTCCCAGCGCATCGACCCCGATCACGCAAAGCGAAGCGCAGATGGGGGCCAAGGCCCATCCCCAATTGCTCGACGAGTTCGGCGGTGCGATGAGCGGTTCGCACGCCCAATATGTCGCGCAGGTCGGCAAGAACATCGCCGTCCAGTCCGGGCTCGGGAACGCCCGCGAATCTTTCACCGTCTCGCTGCTCAACAGCCCGGTAAACAACGCGTTCGCGATTCCGGGGGGCTATATTTACACCACGCGTCAGCTGGTCGCGTTGATGAATAACGAGGCCGAGCTGGCCGGGGTGCTGGGGCACGAGGTCGGCCATGTCGCCGCCCGGCATTCCCAGCGCCGCCAGGCTGCGGCCCAGCGCAACACTCTGCTGGGCGCCGCCGGGGCGATTCTATCCGGCCTGTTGCTGGGCAATAGCGGCCTGGGGCAGCAGCTCGGCCAGGCGGCCCTGCAGGGTTCGCAGCTCCTGACGCTGAAGTTTTCACGGAGTCAGGAGCTCGAGGCGGACGAACTGGGCATCCGTTATCTGAATCAGGCCGGATATGACCCGAGGGCCATGGGAACCGTGCTTCGCAGCCTGGCTCTGCAGAATGCCCTCGATGCGCGTGTCCAGGGCCGCGACAATGCGCGGCTCCCCGAATGGGCTTCGACGCATCCCGACCCTGCCAGTCGGGTGCAGACCGCATTGTCAAAGGCCCAGGCAACCGGTGGTGCGGGTGGCATTACAAATCGCGACACGTTCCTGTCGCGGATCGACGGGCTGACCTATGGCGACGATCCGTCGCAAGGCGTCGTCGAGGGGCGCCAGTTCATCCATCCCGATTTGCGGCTCGCCTTCACCGCGCCGCAGGGCTTTTACATGATGAACGGCACCCGTGCGGTATCGATCAATGGCCAGAGCGGCCAGGCGCAGTTTACCCTCGCGCCTTACAACAACAATCTCGACAGCTACGTCACCAGCGTATTCGCAGGATTGAGCAAGCAGCAGCAGATCCGCCCGCAGTCGATCAAGAAAACGAGTGTGAACGGTTTGCCAGCGGCGTACGGTACTGCGCGGGTCAATTCCAACAACCGCCAGATCGATGTCACGGTTTTCGCTTACGAGTTTTCCAACGATCGGGCCTACCACTTCCTCGCCATTACACCGGCGGGACGGGCATCGACGTTCAACCAGATGTTTTCCTCGATGCGGCGAATCGATTCACGGGCCGCAGCCAACGTCATACCTCGGGTTGAACGTCGATGCCCGTCCCGCCGGTGTAAT